>CANGML010000261.1 GCA_947454585.1 Comamonadaceae bacterium | reverse complement strand
CTGAACAGCAAAAGCGTTTGCAAGAAGAGTTCAAAACTTTGCTGGTCCGCACCTACTCGGGGGCTTTGGGTCAGGTGAGCGATCAAACCATTGCGCTCAAGCCTTTGCGTGCGGCTGCTGACGACAAAGAAGTCTTGGTGCGAACCGAAGTGCGCGGCAAAGGCGACCCCATCCAACTGGACTACCGCGTCGAGAAGACGGCGGATGGCGCTTGGAAGGTCTACAACATGAATGTCATGGGCATTTGGTTGGTCGAAAACTACAAAACCCAGTTTGCGCAAGAAATCAACACCAAGGGCATGGATGGTCTGATCTCCAGCCTGTCTGAGCGCAACAAAAGTAACGCGCGTTCATCGCAATAAGCCATGACTGCCACACACACCTCCGTGGCGCTCCCTGCGCGTTTGATGCAGGCGCAAGCGCAGGCTGTCGCCAACGAGTTGGCCTCCCTTTTGAGTGCTTGCGTCTCCGAAGGGGGAAAGGCGGTGTTGGATGCATCGGCACTGTCGCAGTTTGATTCATCAGCCTTGGCGGTGATTTTGGCCTGCCGACGCGCCGTGTTGGCCCGAGGCGCACAACTGCAGATCACGGGTCTACCTGAGCGTGCCCAAGCCTTGGCCAAAGTCTATGGTTTGAGTGAGTTACTGCACTAAACCGCTTCGTTCAGCGGTCACTCTGCAGCCCTCAAGTCAGGGCCCCAGTAAAGCCTTAAAATCAAAGGCTACCTATGCCCGCTATTTCTTTCCAATCCGTTTTCAAAACCTTCCCAACCGCCCGAGGCCCATTTCAGGCCCTCGATGGCGTGCGCTTTGATGTTCAAAAAGGGGAGTTCTTTGGACTCTTAGGCCCCAATGGCGCAGGCAAGACCACCCTCATCAGCATCTTGGCCGGATTGGCCAAAGCGACCTCGGGATCGGTCCAGGTTCATGGGGTGGATGTGACCACCCAATCAGCGCAAGCGCGCCGTATGTTGGGCGTGGTGCCACAGGAATTGGTGTTCGACCCCTTCTTTAATGTCCGCGAGGCCTTGAAGTTTCAGTCGGGCTACTTTGGCGTGAAACACAACGACGACTGGATTGACGAGCTTTTGCACAGCCTTGGGCTCAACGACAAAGCCCACCACAACATGCGTCAACTCTCAGGTGGTATGAAGCGGCGCATGCTGGTGGCACAAGCCTTGGTGCACAAGCCCCCCGTGATCGTGCTCGACGAGCCTACCGCTGGTGTGGATGTGGAGCTACGCCAAACCTTGTGGCAGTTCATCGCCAAGCTCAACCGTGAGGGCAGTACCGTGTTGTTGACCACGCATTACCTAGAAGAAGCGGAGGCTTTGTGTGGCCGTATTGCGATGTTGAAAAATGGCAAAGTGGTGGCGCTTGACAGCACCACCGAGTTGCTCAAAGCGGCCTCTAGTAATGTGCTGCGCTTCAAGCTCGATGCTGAGTTGCCAGCTGCGCTTGCGGTCAAGGCGCGCGTGACGGGGCGCATCGTGCAGTTCCCTGCCAACGATGCCCTAGAGATTGAGCGTTACCTCGCGGCTGTGCGCGAGGCGGGCCTGCACGCCCAAGACGTGGAAATTCGCAAAGCCGATTTGGAAGATGTGTTCCTCGACGTGATGCACCAACACTCAGAAAGCCAAGCATGATGACCGGCTGGACCATGCTGCTTTACAAAGAGGTGTTGCGCTTTTGGAAAGTCGGCTTCCAAACGGTGGCGGCGCCTGTGCTTACCTCGGTGATGTACCTGATGATTTTTGGCCATGTGCTCGAAGCCCATGTGCAGGTTTACGTCGGCGTGAGCTACACCGCGTTTTTGATTCCGGGCCTGGTGATGATGAGCGTGTTGCAAAACGCCTTTGCCAACAGCTCGTCGTCCATGGTGCAAAGCAAGATCATGGGCAACTTGGTGTTTTTATTGCTCACGCCGTTGTCACACTGGGGCTGGTTCTTGGCCTACGCTTTGTCGGCCATGTTGCGTGGCTTGATTGTGGGTGCGGGTGTGTTGCTGGCAGGCGTGCTGTTTGTGTGGCAGTCATCGGTGCTGAATTTTTCACTCATGCCCGACCAGCCTGTGTGGGTCATTACCTTTGCGGTGCTGGGTGCGCTGATGCTCGGCACCCTGGGGTTGATTGCTGGGCTTTGGGCGGACAAGTTTGACCAAATGGCCGCGTTCCAAAACTTCATCATCATGCCGATGACGTTTTTGAGCGGTGTGTTTTATTCCATCCACTCCTTGCCAAGCTTCTGGCAAAGCGTGAGCCACCTCAACCCGTTCTTCTACATGATCGATGGTTTCCGCTTTGGCTTTTTTGGCAAGAGCGATGTGACCCCTTGGTTGAGCTTGGGTGTGGTGGGGGTGTGCCTCTGCTTGGTGTCGGCCATCGCGCTGCACCTGCTGCGCACCGGTTACAAGATTAGAGGCTGAAAAGTATTCCATGACCGCAGAACAACTACAAACCCTCATTGCCGCAGGGCTGCCTTGTGAGCATTTGCACGTCGAGGGTGATGGGCGGCACTGGTATGCCACCTTGGTCTCCGCTGAATTTGAGGGCAAGCGTCTCATCCAACGACATCAGCGTGTTTACGCCACCTTGGGTGAAAAAATCAAAACCGACGAAGTGCATGCCTTGTCCATGAAAACCTACACGCCTGCCGAATGGCAAGTCGCCTCCAAAGCTTAAAAAATCTATGGATAAATTACTCGTTCGCGGCGGTCGCACCCTCAACGGAGAAGTGCTGATTTCTGGCGCCAAAAATGCGGCCTTGCCCGAGCTATGTGCAGCTTTGTTGACCGACCAAGCGGTGACCTTACACAACGTGCCGCAGTTGCAAGATGTGGCCACCATGCTCAAGCTCATTCGCAACATGGGCGTCACCGCCGAGCGCGCCGACGATGGCACCGTGCGCCTGGACGCTGGGCACTTGAACAACCCCGAAGCGCCCTATGAACTGGTCAAGACCATGCGTGCTTCTGTGCTGGCGCTGGGCCCTTTGCTGGCGCGTTTTGGCCACGCCAAAGT
>CANGML010000260.1 GCA_947454585.1 Comamonadaceae bacterium | reverse complement strand
TGTCGCCCTTGAACTTTGTGGCTAACCCAGCACTGCAAGGCAAAGGCAAACTCAAAGTGCCGCCGCGTGAGCGCAGCGTGATCCGCTTGCCCGCCTTCGAGCAAGTCAAGTCTGACCCGGTGCTGTATGCGCATGCCAACCGCGTGCTGCACCTAGAAACCAACCCGGGCAATGCCCGCGCCTTGGTTCAAGCCCACGGCGAAGGCCACACCGCCCGCGATGTGTGGGTCAACCCGCCCCCCATCCCACTGACCACCGCAGAGATGGACTTGGTGTTTGACTTGCCTTACGCCCGCAGCCCGCACCCCGTGTATGCCGATGAAAACGGCGGCCACGATGGCGCGACCAAAATCCCGGCCTGGGAGATGATCCGCTTCAGCGTCAACATCATGCGGGGTTGCTTTGGGGGTTGTACGTTTTGTTCTATCACCGAGCACGAAGGCCGCATCATCCAAAGCCGCAGCGAAGAGTCTGTCATTCGTGAGATTGAAGACATCCGCGACAAAGTGCCGGGCTTCACCGGGGTGATCTCAGACCTTGGCGGGCCCACCGCCAATATGTATCGCATTGGCTGCAAAACGCCAGAGATTGAGGCGGCCTGTCGCAAGCCCAGCTGCGTGTATCCGGGCATTTGCCAAAACCTCAACACCGACCACAGCTCGCTGATTCACATGTACCGCCGTGCGCGGGAGTTGAAGGGCGTGAAGAAAATCCTCATCGGCTCGGGCCTGCGTTACGACTTGGCCGTCAAGTCACCCGAATACGTCAAAGAGTTGGTGCAGCACCATGTGGGTGGCTACCTCAAAATCGCGCCCGAGCATACCGAGGGCGGCCCCCTGTCCAAGATGATGAAGCCCGGCATTGGCACCTACGACAAGTTCAAACAGATGTTTGACAAGTACAGCGCCGAAGTCGGCAAGAAGCAGTTCCTCGTGCCGTACTTCATCGCCGCGCATCCCGGCACCAGTGACGAAGACATGATGAACTTGGCCCTGTGGCTCAAGCGCCATGGTTTCCGTGCGGACCAGGTGCAAACCTTCTACCCCAGCCCCATGGCCACCGCCACGGCCATGTACCACTCGGGCCGCAACCCGCTAGGGCGCGTGACGCGCAGCAGCGAAACGGTAGACGTGGTGCGTGGCGAGCGCCGCCGCCGTTTGCACAAAGCTTTTCTGCGTTACCACGATGCCAACAACTGGCCCTTGCTGCGCGAAGCTTTGAAAGCCATGGGCCGCGCCGACCTGATTGGCAACGGCAAGCTGCATCTGATTCCGACCTTCCAGCCGCAAACCGATGGCGGCTACACGAGTGCGCGTCGCAAGAACAGCACCGTGAAACCCAGCAAGGGTCGTGTGCTGACGCAACACACGGGCTTGCCGCCGCGCGCTAAGAAATAAGGCGTTAGCTTCGTCAGTGATAGCCGCGTTCTCGCTGGTGTCGAATGGCATGGACTATGACCAAATCAGTCGCTTCGTCGTAGTCATACAAGGCTAAGTAACCTGTTTTACCTCTTGAGATCACCAGTTCTCTTAGTCCTTGTTCCACGCGGCGACCGATGAGCGGGTGTTCATCCAAAATTTTGATGGCATCAAGGACCAAGTCGATCGTGGCAACGGCATCTTCTGGGTGCTCAGCTAATAAAAAATCGACCAGTTCCGCCAAGTCTTCTGCCGCATCAACGGAGAGTAGGTGTCGACTCATTTACCGTTTGGTATGAAATTTTCAATGCCGATGGCTTGGGGGCGGGTGGTAGATTTCCCCCGAACTTTGGCTTTGAGGTAGTCGCCAAAAGCCGCACCATCCACCACCAAGCCTGTTGTGATGACCCGTTGCCGTGAGGCAAGCGCTTGTTCAATCAGGGTCTGTCGTGTCTCTGCCTGTGTGACGGCCTCTTCGATGGCTTGGACCATGAGCGCATGGGGGCTCAGTCCTAAGTTGAGTGCGGCTGATTGCACACGGTCGCGTGTGTCGTCTGAGAGTTTGACAGAGAAGGTGGCCACGTGTTACTCCGGAAATAAGATGGTGGCGATGTTACTTAAGTAACACCTAGGATGTCAACATACTCAGATCAACGGCTACGCGACTTCATCGCCCGCTCCACCTCGCGTTTGCCTTCACGGTCTTTGATGGTGTCGCGCTTGTCGTGCTCTGCCTTGCCTTTGGCCAGCGCGATCTCGCATTTGATCTTGCCGTTTTTCCAATGCAGGTTGATGGGCACGAGGGTGTGGCCTTTTTGCTCGACCTTGCCAATCAGACGTTTGATCTCGTCTTTCTTCATCAGCAGTTTTTTGGTTCGCACTTTGTCAGGCGTCACATGGCTGGACGCGGTGTGCAGCGGGTTGATTTGGCAGCCAATCAAAAACAGTTCGCCCTCGCGCACCACCACATAGCCATCGGTGAGCTGCACCTTGCCTTCACGGGCGGCCTTGACCTCCCAGCCTTCTAGCACCATGCCGGCCTCGAACTTTTCTTCAAAGAAATAGTTGTACGCCGCCTTTTTGTTGTCAGCGATGCGCGAGGGGGTTGCAGGTTTTTTAGTGGCCATTAGAAAGATATGGGGACGCAAGAGCTTCTTACAATGTGGACCATTCTATGAAAACCGTTCACAAGTCTGTTTTGATCTGGTTCAGCGCTGAAGAAATGTTTGCGCTGGTGACCGATGTAGCCCGCTATCCTGAGTTCTTACCTTGGTGTGACCGTGCGGGTGTGCGCGACGGCCATGCCCATGGCATGACGGCAGAAGTCGGGATGACTTTTGGTGGTTTCCATAAAAGCTTCACGACACGCAACGTGCATATCGAAGGTCGCCAAGTCAAGCTGGATTTGGTGGATGGGCCGTTCAAGCATTTGGACGGCACGTGGGATTTTCATCCGCTGCTCGACCCCAACACCCAAGAGCCCCAACGCGCATGCCGCGTGGAGTTGACCTTGAACTATGCCTTCGACAGCATGTTTGGTGCTTTGGTAGGACCTGTGTTCGACAAGATCGCCGCCACCTTGGTCGACGCCTTTGTCAAGCGCGCCGAGCAGGTCTACCAGGCGTG
>CANGML010000259.1 GCA_947454585.1 Comamonadaceae bacterium | reverse complement strand
TGCTGATTGCCGCTGCGTCGTTCGGGTTCAGCGGGGTTAACTTTCCCAGCATCGCCGTCTGGGCCGTCATGGGGGCGCGCGTGGGCCATTACCTGCACGTCAACCTGTATCGCCAGGTCTTCAACTGGACCATGGCGCTGTTGCTCGTGTCTTCGATGGGCGCGAGCTTGTGGATGGGCTGATCAGTCCAGTTGGATACGCGCGTAATCGGCCACGGCTTTCCATTGCGCTGTGTCGGCTTGCATGAAGCTCGTCAGGCCTTTGGCATCCAGCCAGGTGGGTTCGGCGCCTTGCTTTTGAAGCGCCGCCATGAAGTCGGGTTGTTTGGCGATGCGTTCGAGGGCTTGCTCCAAGCGCGTTTGCACGGCCGCGGATAAGCCGGCGGGTGCCGCCAGCCCAAACCATGCACTGACTTGATAGCCTGCGAGCCCGGCCTCCGCCATGGTGGGCACTTGCGGCAATATGCTGCTGCGTTGCGGCGTGGTGACGGCGAGCGCTTTGAGTTTGCCCGCTTGGATTTGACCCAGGGCAGAAGGTAAGTTGTCGAACATCATGTCCACCTCATTAGCCATCAGCGCCGTCATCGCTGCCGCTGCACCCCGGTAAGGAATGTGCGTGACGAACAGACGCCCTTTGCTTTTGTAAAGCTCCGCGCTCAGGTGCAATGAAGTCCCTTGACCGTTGGATGCGTAATTGAGTTGGCCGGGGCGCGCTGTGATGCGCGCACTGAGTTCGGCCACCGTTTGGATGTTCGCGTTGGGGTTCACCAACAAGACATTGGGCACACGGCCAAGCAAGCCCAAGGGCGCAATTTGCTCCGGTTGGTAAGGCAGTTTTTTATACAGCGCAGGGTTGATGGTCAGCGGCGGTGAGGCCATCAACAAGGTGTAGCCATCTGCCGCCGCGCGCGAGGCCTCGCCCGCGCCTAAGTTGCCGCCTGCACCGGGCTTGTTGTCAATCACCACAGGCTGCCCCAACTCTTGCGACAAGCGTGGACCCAACAGGCGAGCCATGTTGTCAATCAAGCCCCCAGGAGGGAAGGGAACCACCAGTCGGACAGGTCGTGTCGGCCAGGCCTGAGCCCACGCTTGGGCGGGCGTTAGCGCCACAGGTAACACGCTGCAGGCGAATTGTGTGAGCCATTGTCTGCGTTGCATGGGGCGCTTCCTTGTGCTGATCAGGCGTTAGTCGCTGTTTTGGAACTTGAAGACGGCGGTGCCGGCCATCAGGTTGGGCCACACATCCATGCGTTGACCGTCTTGCAAGCCAAATGAATCGCTCACGCGCAGACCGTTTTTCTGTGCCAGCACTTCGAAGTCTTTGAATGTGCCGACGCGGATGTTGGGCGTGTCGTACCACTGGTAGGGCAAGCGCTTGGTCACAGGCATGCGGCCTTGCAAAATACTCAGCCGGTTAGGCCAGTGACCAAAGTTGGGGAAGGCGACGATGCCGGTTTTACCCACGCGCGCGGTTTCGCGCAACATGGTTTCGGCGTTGCGCAAGTGTTGCAAGGTGTCGATTTGCAGCACCACATCAAACGACTGGTCGGCAAACACGCTCAGTCCCAAATCCAGGTTGAGCTGCAACACGTTGACGCCGCGTTGCACGCAGGCGAGCACATTGTTGTCGTCGAGCTCTACGCCATAGCCGGTGCAGGCTTTGTGTTGTTGCAAGTAGGCCAGCAGCGCGCCATCGCCGCAGCCGAGGTCGAGCACGCGGCTGCCGTACGGCACAAGGGTGGCAATGGCGTTCAGGTTGTTGTTCGTCATGCGGCGACTCCTGCGGCCAATTCATCGTGGATGCGCGCAAAGTAGGAGCGCATCACACCCATATAGCGCGCATCGTCCAGCAAGAACGCATCATGGCCGTGTGGCGCATCAATTTCGGCATAGCTCACATCGCGTTGGTTGTTGAGCAGGGCCTGCACCATCTCACGGCTGCGGCTGGGTGAGAAGCGCCAATCGGTGGTGAAGCTCACCAGCAAAAATTTAGCGGCTGTACGCGCAAACGCTGCTGACAAATCGCCGCCATAGGTGCGCGCCGGGTCGAAGTAGTCGAGCGCCCGGGTGATCAGCAAATAGGTGTTGGCGTCAAAGTACTCGCTGAACTTGTCGCCTTGGTAGCGCAGGTAGCTTTCGATTTGAAACTCCACATCTTGCGTCGTGTACAAATAATCTCGCGTCGCGTCGCCCGCCGCTAGGCCGCCCTGAGGCGGGCGAGCCCCCTCGGGGGGCAGCGAATCACGCGCAGCGGAGAGCGTGGGGGCACGTAATCGTCGACCGAATTTTTCGTTCATCACATCGTCGCTGAGATACGTGATGTGGCCCACCATGCGCGCGATGCGCAGACCGCGTTGCGGCACCACGCCGTGCTGGTAAAAGTGGCCGCCATGAAAGTCGGGGTCGGTCACGATGGCGCGGCGCGCCACTTCGTTGAACGCAATGTTCTCAGCCGTGAGGTTGGGTGCACTCGCCACCACCACCGCATGACGCACGCGGTCGGGGTATTGCAGCGTCCAGCTCAGGGCTTGCATGCCGCCCAAGCTGCCGCCCAACACGGCGGCGAGTTGGCTGATGCCCAAGCGGTCGAGCAGCAAGGCCTGCGTATTGACCCAGTCTTCTACGGTGACCACAGGGAAGTCCGCGCCATACACCAGGCCTGTATCGGGGTTGGTGTGCATGGGACCGGTAGAGCCAAAGCACGAGCCGAGGTTGTTCACGCCAATCACAAAGAAATGGTCGGTGTCCACGGGCTTGCCGGGGCCAATCATGTTGTCCCACCAACCTTCGCTTTTGTCTTGGCCTTCATAGATGCCCGCCACATGGTGGGAGGCATTGAGGGCGTGGCACACCAACACCGCGTTCGAGCGGTCGGCGTTGAGCGTGCCATAGGTCTCGTAGGCCAGCGTGTAGTCGCGCACTTGTGAGCCACTTTGCAGCTGCAAAGCGGCCGCAAAATGCATCGTCTGCGGCGTGGCCATCATGGGTTGGGCATTCACGGTCATGCGGTCACTTCCGTTGTTACTCGCCAATCGGGCGCAAGTGTTTGCCAGCAATGCCTGCTAGTTCGAACATGGTCACTTGGTC
>CANGML010000258.1 GCA_947454585.1 Comamonadaceae bacterium | reverse complement strand
TGACATTGACCTGTGGGAGCTCAACGAAGCCTTTGCCGTGCAGGTGCTGTACTGCCGCGACAAACTGGGCATCCCTGATGACCGCCTCAACGTCAACGGGGGCGCCATCGCCTTGGGACACCCCTACGGCGTGAGTGGCCAGCGCCTGACGGGTCATGCGTTGATCGAGGGCAAGCGCCGTGGTGCCAAACGCGTCTGCGTGACCATGTGCATCGGCGGCGGCATGGGCGCCGCCGGTATCTTCGAAGTTCTTTAACCTGCGGAGACTCTCATGCAAGAAAGCTTTGGCGCTTATATCCCGTTTGTGGACCATCTTGGTTTTGAGATGGTCTTCTTTGATGACGGCCAGTCTGAGTTGCGTTACACCCCTGAACCTGAGCACCTCAACTCATTCAACGTGACGCACGGCGGCGCCACCATGACGCTGCTCGATGTCACCATGGCCACGGCGGCACGCAGCGTGGACAAAGGCATGGGCGCTGTCACCATTGAGATGAAAACCTCCTTCATGCAGCCTGCGCGTGGCGCCTTGACAGGCAAGGGCCGTTTGATCCACCGCACCCGCAACATGGCGTTCACCGAGGGCACCGTCTATGACGCAGAAGGCAACGTGTGCGCGCATGCCACGGGCACCTTCAAATTGGTCAGCCGCGCCAAAACCCCTGAAATTTCGACCGACTAAGCAAAGGTAACCATGTCAGACATCATTCTTCACCACTACCCCATGTCGCCTTTTGCAGAAAAGGTTCGTCTGATTTTGGGTTTCAAAAAACTCAGCTGGAAAAGCGTCATCATCCCCATGTACATGCCCAAGCCCGATGTGGTGGCCTTGACGGGCGGGCATCGCCGCACCCCCTTCATGCAAATTGGCGCCGATGTGTATTGCGACTCCAATTTGATTTGTGATGTGCTGGAACACCTCGCGCCTCAACCCACGCTTTACCCTGAAGCGGTCAAGGGCGCGGCACGCATCGTCGCGCATTGGGCCGACACGGTGGTGTTCCCCACGGCGATGGCCTACAACTTTCAGCCCGCTGGCGCTGCCCATGTGTTGGCTTCGTGGTCACCCGAGGACGTGAAAGCCTTTGTGCAAGACCGCACCACCATGCGCGGCGGTGCGCCCCGCATGTTGGCCGCCGATGCCATCGGCATGTACAAAAGCTACTTGCGCCGCTTGTCACACATGCTGGACCAAGGTTCTTATTTGTTGGGTGATGCGCCATCCGTTGCGGACTTTTCGGCCTATCACCCGACCTGGTACACCCTGCGCCAAGTGCCTAACTTAGCCGGTATTTTTGACGCCACGCCCAACGTGCGCGAGTGGTTGCTGCGCATGGAAAAGTTTGGCCATGGCACACACACCGACGTCAGCTCTAGCCAAGCCCTGCAGATCGCGCACGACAGCCAGCCAATTGACTTGTCGCACGAAGCCTTCATCGACCACCACGGAATTCCCTTAGGCAGCCCAGTGGTCATCACCGCCGATGCCTTCGGCTTAGAGCCAACTGCGGGTGAACTCGTCGCGGCCACGCGCACGCGTTACACCGTGCGTCGTCACGACCCGCGAGCAGGCACCGTGCACGTGCATTTCCCGCGCGTTGGTTTCATTCTGAAAAAGGCTGAGTAAGCAACCCTACTCGTGGTGAAAGTGGCCTTCAAAGCAATGCCGTACTTCATGACCCAGCACCACATGATCAGGGTTCGGCCCTGTGATGACTTTGCACTCTTGGTTCGCGGCCACCCATAAGGCACAGGCAAGGGGTTTGACCCTGCTTAAGTTGCCTTGGTTGTTCTGGGCGCGCAGGCAAAAGTCACCCACGTCTTCGCGCACCTCCCAGGTCAGTTTGACTTGGTTCATCAAACGCGCCTCGGGCGACATGGGGGTGAAGGCCTGGTATTCGGCTTGCCCAATCGCGGCACAACCTGTGGTGCCCAATGCCAACCCCAACATGCCCAGCATGCATGTGCGGTGGAGGAGGTTGGGGCTGGACATATTCGCATCGTAGGAACCACCCCGCGTGCCTGCAATTCCCTACTAAGTAAGCGTTCATGGCGCTCAAGTTGCGCGCAAGTGTTCGTTCAATCCAAACGTCATGAAAATATGAATACTTAGAAATTCATCTCAAGCACGCTCGCAGTGAAAAGATTTTCCAAGTTTTAACCACAGGGCAGCAACTATTTAAGTGCCACCCACAGATGAAGCACGTCCGGTGATGTCACCAAGATGACGAGGGTATTCCAGATTCATTTTTCGATTTGTCCAAACTAGCATGCGTACTAATTTTTACAAAGGGCTTCAATTGGAAACGGCAAAGCAATACATCGATGGACATTGGGTCACACAAGTCAATGGCAGCGAACGTTTAGGCACCTGCATCAATCCGGCCACGGGAGAGGTGGCTGCCATGTTTTGCGAGGGTACTCAGGCAGAAGCCGAAGCTGCTGTTGCCGCTGCACAGCATGCCTTTGACAACACGAACTGGAAACGGAGTCCACGCCTGCGTGCGGAGGTGTTGCTGGACTTTGCCGCCAAACTGGAAGCACGCAAAGAGGAAATAGCCGATTGGCTTGTCACCCTCAACGGCAAACTGCGACGTGAGGCGCTCGGTGAAATTGGCGCTGGCATTTCAGAATTACGCTACTACGCGGGCTTGACGCGCAATTTATTTGGTCGGGTGCTGGAGGTCGAACCGGGTTGCTACTCATCGTTGGATAGAGAGGCTGCAGGCGTGTGCGCCATCATCCTGCCTTGGAACGCACCCGTCACGCTGCTGGTGCGGTCCCTCGCCCCCGCGCTCGCCGCAGGCTGCACCGCCATTATCAAACCGGCCCACCAGACGGCTTTGGTGAACAACATGGTGCTTGAGTGTTTGAGCAGTGATGCGCGGGTGCCCGCAGGTGTGGTGAATTCGGTCATCGAATCAGGGTCTGAGGTGTCGCGTTACTTATGCGAGACCCCAATGGTGGAAGTCATCAGCTTCACGGGCTCATCGGCAGTGGGAAAGGTCATTGCACAAAGCACCGCACCGATGCTCAAGCGCTTGTCGCTGGAACTGGGTGGCAAGGCGCCCGCCCTCGTGTTTGCCGATGCGGAGATGGACAAAACCGTGGCGGGAGT
>CANGML010000257.1 GCA_947454585.1 Comamonadaceae bacterium | reverse complement strand
GTGCGCGGCTATTCCAACCAACAAATCTCCCACATGGATGGTGCGGCACCGGCCACCATCAAACTGCATCGCGCACGGGTGATGGACAAAATGGCCGCGCCCACCTTGCCCGATTTGATCGATATGCTGACAGGCTTGATCAGCGCACCACGCGACCCGGGTTGAACAAACCCTGCGGATCAAGGGCGCGCTTGATCTGCTGCATCATCTGCAAGGCGACAGGGTCTTTGTAATCAGGCAGGCTGTCGACTTTCATGCTGCCGACTCCGTGTTCGGCAGAAATCGAGCCGCCAAACTGCTTCACAGATTGGTACACACAGGTGTTGACGGCAACCTCGTGCACACGCAAAAACGCAGCGGTATCCCCGCCCTCGGGCGCTTGCACGTTGTAGTGCAAATTGCCATCCCCCAAGTGCCCAAAGTTGACCAAACGCACGCCTGGGATTTGTTGCTTCAAGCGCGCATCGGTCTGGGCCACGAAGTCTGGGATAGACGAGATGGGGATGGAAATGTCGTGCTTGATGTTCAAGCCTTCATCGGCTTGGGCCAGGGTAATGCTCTCTCGGATGTGCCAGAGATTGCGGGCCTGACCGAGGTTTTCGGCCACGATGGCATCGCTGACACAGCCCTCGTTGAAGGCCAGCTCCAGCACATGCTCAAAGCGCGCACGCGCATGGGTCTCTGACTCGCTGTCGGAGTTTTCCAGCAACACACAGTAGGGCGTGTCTTGCCACAAAGGCACGCGCAACTGGGGGTAGTGCTTGTCCACCAAGCTCAACGCGAATTGCCCCATCATTTCAAAGCCCGTTAATCCAGCGCCCAAGTGCTGGTGGGCCAAACCCAGCAATTGGACGGCTGCCTCGACGGACGGGACGGCGGCCCAAGCCGTGAGTTGCGCCGCAGGCATGGGAAAGAGCTTCAGGGTGGCCGCGGTGATGATGCCCAAGGTGCCTTCACTGCCAATCATGAGGTTGCGAAGGTCATAACCCGTGTTGTCTTTGCGCAGGCCGCTGAGGCCGTGCCACACCTCCCCGTTGGCAGTCACGACCTCAAGGCCAAGGCATAAGTCGCGGGTATTGCCGTAGCGCACTACTTGCGTTCCCCCAGCGTTGGTGGCTAAGTTGCCACCAATCGTGCAGCTGCCCTCAGCGCCTAGGCTGAGCGGAAATAAAAAGCCCGCCTGCTCTGCAGCGTGTTGCAGGTGTTGCAACACACAGCCCGCTTCGACGGTGATGGTCAAGTTGTCTGTGTCAATGGCGCGTACCGCATGCATGCGCTGCAAACTGAGCAGCACTTGGGCCCCTGAGTCATCGGGGATAGAGCCCACGACGAGCCCTGTGTTGCCGCCTTGCGGCACGATGCTGACTTGCGCTTGCGCACAGGCTTTGATGACGTTCGCTACCTGTTGCGTGTTGGCTGGGCGAACCACGGCCAAGGCTTTGCCGCGAATGCGTTTGCGCCAGTCTTGTTCATAGCTGGATAAGTCAGTTTGGTCTGAGGTCAGCACATGGGCGTCACCCAGCAATTGGCGAAGCGTGTTGAGCAACGCAAGCGAAGGGGGCTGGGACATACTGAATTCAGGCTTGGGGATGTTCAACGGCTGGGTTTTCTTTGGCGTGTTTCAAACGCAAGCGAACGTGCAAGGCGCAAGCCGCAAATAAAACAAGACATAAGAAAACTTCAGCCAAGGCAAAGTAGTTGCTGGGTGAGGGATCTCCCCAGGCACGCACTACCCCTTCCGTGAAATACAGCCAAATCAGCAAGCTCAGCCAGCGGTAGGTGTACATGCGGTTTTTCAGCAAACCCGTGAGCGGAAAACACAGCGGCAAGACTTTCAAGGCTAGCAATGTGCCCCCAGGTCGCAAGGGCGCCAACCACAGCTCCCAAACCAAACCGAGCAAGATCAAGCCCATCAGACTACTCACGGCTAACCACCGGGTGAGCGTCACATGGCGCAGTGAATTTTCTTGGGGGAGGGGTGTGTCTTGGTTCATAGAAAGTGGGATGATTCAGCACATGATTGTCCCGCAACTCCAAGACTTTTTCGACCGGCTGTCCAGATTCCCCTGGCGCAACACGGCGCGCACCCTGCGTCAGCGTTTTCGCGAGGACAGGCTGGGCCAAACCGCCGGTAGTTTGACGTTCACGACCACCATTGCCTTGGTCCCCATGGTGACGGTCGCGTTAGCCGTGTTCACAGCCTTCCCCATGTTTGGTGACTTTCAGACCGTGGTGCAAAAACGCTTGGTCGAGAGCTTGGTGCCTGACAACATCTCGCGACAAGTCTTGGGCTACCTGACTTTGTTTGCCAGCAAGGCCAGCCGTTTGGGGGTGGTGGGTGTCACCGCCTTGTTGCTGTCGGCATTGGCCTTGGTGTTCACGATTGACCGAACCCTCAATGCCATTTGGCGGGTCCGCAAACGCCGGCCCTTGGCGCACAGCATGTTGTTGTACTGGACGGCCATCACCTTAGGGCCTTTGTTGATGGGCACGAGCTTGGTGATCATGTCGGAGTTTGTCTCGGTCTCGCGTGGGGTGGTCCCCGAAGGCTTTGGCAGCTTGCGTTGGTTTTTTAACAGCCTCGAATTTTTGTTGTTGGCTTGGGCGATCAGTGCGCTTTACCGTTATGTGCCCTATACCCAAGTGCGCTGGAGCCATGCGCTGCTCGGTGGCGTGTGGGTCGCGGCAGCGACCGAAGTGGCTCGCAAATTGTTGGTGTATTACCTAGGTCAAATGCCCACATTTTCCGTGGTCTACGGCGCTTTTGCGACGGTGCCTATCCTGTTGATCTGGATTTATTTGGCCTGGTCCATCGTGCTGATTGGTGCTGTGTTGGTGGCCAACTTACCCAGCCTGCTGGGGGGGATTGCACGCGATGGTCGCAGTGTGGGCTGGCGGTTCCAATTGGCGCTGGAAGTGCTGCAACGTTTGCAACGCGCGCAGAGCACCGACGAACACGGCGCGAGCTTGACCACGCTGTGTGAGGACCTGGCCCTCGACCCTTTGCAAATTGAAGATGTCTTGGCAGCTTTGGTGGAGTTGGATTGGATTGCGCGTCTGAGCGAATCGGTCGACGCCCGACAGCGCCATGTCAAAGAGGCACGTTACATCCTGCTCGCAGACCCGCATCGCACCCCCCT
>CANGML010000256.1 GCA_947454585.1 Comamonadaceae bacterium | reverse complement strand
CGGCAGTGACGGTGTTGCTGCACCCCGGTGACAACTGGATGATGCATGTGGTGGCTGAGCAAATTCAGCCCGGCGACATCGTGGTGGCTGCCATCACAGCCGAATGCACCGACGGTTACTTTGGTGATCTGTTGGCCACTTCCTTCCAAGCCCGCGGCGCGCGCGCCCTCATCATCGATGCTGGTGTGCGCGATGTGAAAGAACTGCAAAAGATGAACTTCCCTGTGTGGAGCAAAGCCATCAGCAGCAAAGGCACCATCAAGGCCACCATCGGCTCGGTCAACATCCCCGTGGTGTGCGCCGGCATGTTGATTCAGCCCGGTGATGTGATCGTGGCCGATGACGACGGCGTGGTGTGCGTCCCCGCCGCCTTGGCCGCCCAAACCTTGGCCTCTGCACAAGCGCGTGAAGCCAACGAGGGCGAGAAGCGCGCCAAGTTGGCTTCGGGCGTGTTGGGCCTGGACATGTACAAGATGCGCGAGCCTTTGGCCGCTGCAGGCTTGAAGTACATCGACTGAGTGGCCACAATGAAACATACGCTGACACGTCATGGGTTCTATGCTGCGGCATTGAGCGTGTTGCTGGCGGCTCAGCTGGCTTTGACCGCGTGTGTCGGCGTTCAGTTCGGCAATTCGGCGCGTGTGGAGACCCCAGCCGAATTGCCGCCGCTGGCCCAGCAAGTGTTGGCACCCCAGGGCGTCTTGAAAGTTGGCGTTTATTTAGGCAGCCCCACTTCGTGGGTGAAGGACGCGCAAACCGGCGCTTCGCTTGGCGTAGCCTTTGAACTCGGTCACGCCTTGGCGCAGCAGCTGCAAGTGCCCGTGCAAGTCGTGCAGTTCCCACGCGTGGCTGAAGTCATAGAGGCGTTGAAGGCAGGGCAGGTCGACATGACCTTCACCAACGCCACGGCAGCGCGTGCCAAAGAGGTGGACTTCACACCGCCCTTGATTCAGCTGGAGTTGGGTGTGTTGGTGCCTCGCTCAAGCAGCATTCGCAGTTTTGCAGACGTCGACAAAGCGGGCATGCGCTTGGGCGTGAGCCAAGGCAGTTCGTCGCAAGGCGTGCTGGGCCAGCGCCTGAAACAAGCCACCTTGGTGCCTGTGCCGGCCCTCACCCAGGTTCAGCAAATGCTGGCCTCACGTCAATTGGATGCGTTTGCCACCAACAAAGGCATCTTGTTTGAGTTGGCTGAGAAGATGCCTGATATGCACGTGCTGGCCGACAACTGGGGTGTAGAAAATCTGGCCATCGCTATCCCCAAAGGACGCGCTGCCGCCATGCCGTATTTGCTGGATTTCGCCCAACAAGCGCAGCAAACAGGGCAGCTCAGTCAGATGGCGAGGCGTGCAGGTTTACGCGGTATGGTGCCAACCGGCGCTGCCGTCTTAGAGAGGAAATGACCATGTGGTTACGTGCTTTATCTCTGGTGGGTTTGGTGTGGATGGCGGGTCAAGCCAGCGCACAAACTTATCCCAATAAACCCATCAAAGTGGTGGTCGGTTATGCCGCTGGCGGTGCCGTGGACGTGGTGGCACGCACCATTGGCCAAAGCTTGTCGAGCAGCATGGGTCAGCCTGTGGTGGTCGAAAACAAACCCGGCGCAGGCACCAACATTGCCGTCAAGTCGGTGGTCACGGCAGAGCCCGATGGCTACACCTTGATGATGGCGGCCAACGCCTTGGCGGCGAACATGTCGCTCTACCAGCCTGCACCGTTTGACGCTGAGCGCGATTTGGTCGCGATCTCTCTGATTGGTCGTGTGCCGGTGGTGATCGCCGCCAACCCCAATGCCCCTTACGCCAACATCAAGCAGTTGATTGAGGCCGCCAAAGGCAAACCCAACAGCATCTCCTTTGGCTCGCCCGGCAATGGCTCTACCCCTCACATGGCGATTGAGTTGTTCGCCCGCGCGGCGGGCATCGATTTGCAGCACATCCCTTACCGTGGTGGCTCGCCTGCCATCACCGATGTCATCGGCGGCCAACTGCCCTTGGTAGCGGTGAATGCGCTGGAGGTATTGCCGCATGCCAAAAGCGGCAAGCTCAAGGTGTTGGCGGTGCTCAGCCCTAACCGCAGTGCTATTTTTCCGGATGTGCCCACCATTGCTGAATCGGGCTTCAATGGCTTTGAAGCCTCGGTGTGGTACGGCCTCGTGGCACCCGCTGCCACGCCCAAACCCATCGTCACCAAGCTGCACGACGAAGTGCAAAAGGCCCTGCAAACCAAGGAGGTGCGTGAGCGCATGACCTCGGTGGGCGGCGAAGTGGTGCCTGGCAGTGCCGAGATGTTCACCCAACTGATTCGCGCGGAGCGCCAACGCTATGCCAAGTTGGTGCGCGAAGCCAACATTCAACCTGATTGAAAACGAAGAGGAACCCCATGCAATTTGAAAAAACCCCGGGCTGGTTGGACTGGTACGCAGGCCCTAGCAAACCTACTTTTAAATTACCAGCCGGTGCCGTAGATGCCCACTGCCATGTGTTTGGACCTGGCCACGAATTTCCCTACGCCTCCGAGCGCAAGTACACCCCGTGCGATGCGTCTAAGGCGCAGCTCTACGCCTTGCGTGACCACCTTGGCTTTGCCCGCAACGTGGTGGTGCAAGCCACCTGCCACGGCGCCGACAACCGTGCCATGGTGGATGCCTTGGTCAGCTCTGGCGGCAAAGCGCGCGGTGTGGCGACGGTGAAGCGCAGTGTGACCGAAGACGAGTTGCAAGCCCTGCACGACGCAGGTGTGCGCGGTGTGCGTTTTAACTTTGTGAAGCGTTTGGTCGACTTCACGCCCAAGGACGAGTTGCTGGAGATTGCCAAACGCGTGCAAATGTACGGCTGGCATGTGGTGATTTACTTTGAAGCCGTGGACCTGCCTGAGTTGTGGGACTTCTTCACAGCGATTCCTAACAACGTGGTGGTCGACCACATGGGCCGCCCCGATGTGACCAAGCCTGTCGATGGCCCCGAGTTTGAGTTGTTTGTGAAGTTCATGCGCGAGCACCCCCATGTGTGGTCCAAGGTGACCTGTCCTGAGCGTTTGTCGGTCGCAGGCCCCAAGGCTTTGAACGGAGAACAAAACGCTTACAAGGACGTGATCCCTTTCGCCAAACGCATCGTGGACGAGTTCCCCAACCGCGTCATTTGGGGCACCGATTGGCCGCATCCCAACCTGAAAGACCACATGCCCGATGACGGCT
>CANGML010000255.1 GCA_947454585.1 Comamonadaceae bacterium | reverse complement strand
ACTACTATGTGCCACCTAACTATGACTCCATGATCGGCAAGATCATCGTGCACGGCGACACCCGCGACGAAGCCTTGGCGCGCATGCGCACGGCCTTGAACGAAACTTTGGTAGAGGGCATCAACACCAATATCCCGCTGCACCGTGAGTTGATGGTGGATGCCAAATTCATGGCGGGCGGCACCAATATTCACTACTTGGAAGAGTGGCTTGCTGCTCACAAGCGCTGATGTTTGAACTGCGTCTGATGTGTCCTGAAGACAGTGTGGAAGCTGTTTGCGAGGCATTGGATGCACTCGATGCCTTGAGTGTGTCGGTGGAGGACGCGGATGCCCAAACCGATGCCGAGCAAGCCTTGTTTGGCGAGCCTGGCATGCCGCCCCCAAAAGAAGGGTGGAGGCGCTCGCGAATCGTGGCGCTGTTTGCCGAACAAGTCGTGGCACAAGATGCGGCGCGTTTGTTGGCGTTACAAGATTTCTTTGCCGCTAGCCAAGTGCTCGGCATTCAGCCTGTGGCCGACCAAGACTGGGTGCGTTTGACCCAATCGCAGTTTGCCCCCGTCGACATCACGCCCGATTTTTGGATCGTTCCCACTTGGCATGAGCCCCCTGCGCAAGCGAAAAAAGTCATACGCCTAGACCCTGGTTTGGCGTTTGGTACGGGTACCCATCCCACCACGCGCATGTGCTTGCGTTGGATTGCCACCCACGATGTGGCCCAGCAACGCGTGCTTGACTATGGTTGTGGCTCAGGTATTTTGGCCATTGGGGCCGCCCTGTATGGGGCAACCACGATTGATGCGGTGGACATTGATGATGCAGCGGTCACCGCCACCGTGCTCAATGCCGACGCCAACCATGTCCGTTTGAACGCCGGTTTGCCAGACAAGGCGACTGGCCATTACCAAACCGTGTTGGCCAATATTTTGGCGACGCCACTCAAGGTCTTGGCACCACTGCTGCGTGGTCACGTGGCGGCTGGCGGCAACTTGGTGTTAGCGGGTATCCTTGAACGACAAGCCCAGGAGCTCAAAGATGCCTACGCACCGTATTGCACCTTGCAAGTGAGTGACACTGAGGATGGCTGGATTTTGATGACCGCCCACTGCTGATGCACATTACCCACTGCCCCCAATGCGAGACCGCCTTCAAGGTGTCGCCCCAACAGCTTGAGCTGGCCAAAGGGTGGGTGCGCTGCGGCCGTTGTACGCATGTGTTTGAGGCCCATTTGTTTTTCGAGTCGTCGCCGCAAGTGCCTCAGCAGCCTAGGCGCAGTGCTGATGCGCCTGAATTGTTCAGAGCCGCTGTGACACCACCGGTCGCCATGCACAAGGCGCAAAATGCTTCAGAGGATGCAGCGGCCCACCGCACATGGCGCGCTTATGTTTGGCATGTTTGTTCGGGTATGTTGGTGTTGCTTTTGCTATGGCAAATGCTGCTGGTGCAACGCAACTGGTTGGGTTCTGAGGAGCCTGCGCTCCGCCCGGTGTTGTCCTTCATGTGCGGCTGCCAGATCACTTGGCCCTTAGAGCCCGATGCTGTCTTGATTGAAAGCAGCAGTTTCACTGAGAGTCCCGAAGGCGGTTATGCAGTCCAGCTGCGTTTAAAAAATACACAGCATCACGCCGTGGCAATGCCTGCGTTGGAGCTCAATTTGACGGACGCACAAGACCAAGTGCTGGTACGTCGGGTCTTCCGTGCCGAAGAACTGTCTGCAAAGGACCACATGCAAGCTTTGCGTGATGTGCGGACCACCCTGCATTTCGATTTGGACGAAAAAGTGAGCAAACGCATCTCTGGATTTCGTGCCGTCGTTTTTTATCCTTAATTGTTAGAAAGATTTTTATGGCCTCGCTGATCTGCGGCTCGCTCGCGTTCGACTCCATCATGAGCTTTGAAGGACGATTTGCTGAGCAAATCTTGCCTGATCAGCTCCACATATTGAATGTGTCGTTTTTGGTCCCCGCGCTGCGGCGTGACTTTGGCGGTTGTGCGGGCAACATTGCCTATAGTTTAAAAATTTTGGGGGGAACCCCGCTGCCGATGGCGACTTTGGGTACGGATGCTGCTGATTACTTGAAGCGCCTGAAAACTTTGGGTATTTCGACAGAGTTTGTGCGTGAAGTGCCTGACAGCTACACCGCGCAAGCCATGATCATGACGGACCGTGACAACAACCAAATCACCGCCTTTCATCCCGGTGCCATGATGCAAGCGCACATCACCAAGATTGAAAAGCGTGCGGATATCAAGCTGGCCATCATTTCGCCCGATGGACGTGATGCCATGGTGCAGCATGCCGAACAGCTCCAAGCGGCAGACATTCCTTTTGTCTTCGATCCCGGCCAAGGCTTGCCCATGTTTGATGGTGCAGATCTGATGCGCTTCATCGATCAAGCCACGTGGGTGACGGTGAATGATTACGAAGGCAAGATGCTGAGTGACCGCACAGGCTTGAGCCATGCGGATCTGTCGCGCCGTGTGCAGGGCTTAGTCGTCACGCTGGGGGCAGAAGGCTGCGAAGTTTGGATCGATGGCGAGAAAACTCTGGTGCCCCCCATCAAAGCGGCTGCCGTGGTTGATCCCACAGGTTGCGGTGATGCTTGGCGTGGTGCGCTGTTGTTCGGCTTGGAGCAGGGTTGGTCATTGGCCAAGTGTGCTGCACTCGGTAACCAGGTTGGCGCGCTCAAAATTGCGCAACGTGGACCGCAAAACTACACGGTTGACAGGTTAGCTCTCGCCTAAGTTGTGTGGCGCTTTGCGCGCCTGAATCAATTCGACAAAGCTGCCCAGTCCGCTTTTCCGCAAGCCGCTGCGCTCACCTGCAGTTGTTTTCGCTTAGATGTTTGTCCGCGCACCAAGCGCACCTCGCGTTTGGCAATTCCTAAGGTGTCTGCCAGCCATGCCACCAAGGCCAGGTTTGCTTTGCCGTCGACGGGTGGCGCATGCAAGCGCACACGCAAAGCACCATCGTGTTCACCATCTGCTTGGGTGCGTGATGCATTGGGTATCACGTGGATATCTACTACGACAGCGCCTGATTTATCGGGGCGTAGGTAGGGTGCAGCGCTAAGTGTCATGACATTGGGTAAAGAAAAAGCCCGAGGCCTTGCGGCGTCGGGCTTGAGCTAACGGTAAACCGTCGCCAGAATCAGTGATGATTAAGGCTTGCTTGCTGTTGGGAAAGGCCAAGCAGCTTGCGGGTTCAACGTTGT
>CANGML010000254.1 GCA_947454585.1 Comamonadaceae bacterium | reverse complement strand
GCGATGCCATGTGGAAAGACCAGCACCAACAAGAGTATGGCGCCACCGAGCACGGCGCGCCAGTAGTCGGTGCTGCGTGCCAAGCTGTCTTGCAAGGCGGTGAAGGTGACGGCACCCACCAGCGGGCCAGCCAAGGTGTGCACGCCGCCGAGCAGCACCATGACCAGTGCATCGACCGACTTGCTGATGCCCAACACATCGGGGGAGATGCTGCCTTTGGAGAACGCAAACAAGGCACCGGCCAACCCTGCAAAACCAGCCGCTAGCACAAAGCCCAGCCCTTGCAACAGCGGCACGTTCAAGCCCATGGCTTCGGCGCGGCCCGCCGAATCTCGGCTGGCCCGCAGGGCGTAGCCCAAGGGTGACATCAAGACGCGACGCAGCACCAGCACGCTGACCGTCACCACGCCTAAGGTGAGCCAGTAATAGGCCGACTTGTCTTGCAGCCACGCACTCGGCCACACACCCGTCAAGCCGTTGCTGCCGCCCGTGAAGTCGTCCCACTGAAAACAAATCGACCACACAATTTGTGCAAACGCCAAGGTGAGCATCGCCAAGTAAACGCCCGACAAGCGCACCGCAAACCACGCGATGGGTGCCGCCACCAAAATGCTGACGAGAGGCGCTATCCACAAAGCAGCCTCCATCGACAGGCCTGCGCGCAACACCAGCAGCGCTGCCGCATAAGCGCCCACGCCAAAGTAAGCCGCGTGGCCAAACGAATGCATGCCCGCAGGTCCCATGATGAAATGCAAGCTGGCGGCAAACAAGGCGGCCACCAACAAGTCGATCCCTAGCACCAAGGTGTACGACGAGGCGGTGGTGAACCATGGCACAGCGAAGAGCACTGCGACAAGCGCCAGCCATGCCAGTTGGGTGCGTGTGCCACTCACCACAAAAGGAGCTTCTTGCTGGGTAGGGGCACGCGGCGCACTTTGTGGCTTGCCCATCAAGCCCCAAGGCCGGACCGTCAGCACCACGGCCATCACCAAGAATTCAGCCACGAGGGTGAGTTTGGAAAACGCCAACGACACGCCCATCACCTCCACCGTGCCCACCGCGATGCACAGGGCTTTGATTTCAGCAATCAACAACGCCGCCACGAACGCGCCGGGTAGGGAACCCATACCGCCCACCACCACGACCACAAATGCGTCGCCGATCGTGACCATGTCCAGCCCCAAGTGCGCGGGCTCGCGGGGCAGTTGCAGGGCGCCGCCTAAGCCTGCCAGTGCACAACCCAGTGCAAAGACAGCGGTGAACAAATACCGGGGGTTGACCCCCAAAGCGCCCAGCATCTCGCGGTCCTGGGTGGCGGCGCGCACCAGCACGCCAAAGTGCGTGCGCTGCAAACACCACCACAACACGCCCAACACCAGCGGGCCAATGGCAATGAGGAACAGGTCGTAGCTGGGAAAGCGCCGGTCCAAGATATCGACTGCGCCACTGAGGCCTGGTACGCGTGGCCCCAATAAATCTTCTGCGCCCCACAGCCACAGCGTGCCGTCTTGAATCACCAGCACCAAAGCAAAGGTGGCGAGCAACTGAAACAGCTCCGGCGCTTGGTAAATGCGGCGCAGCAGCACTTCGACCATGGCCCCCAAGGCGCCTGTGACGAGTGCGGCGCACAACAACAGCAAAAAGTAGGAGGTGGTTTGGCTAGGCGCCGCATGCGACACGAGTGAGTAAGCCAGATACACACCGAGCATGAAGAACGAGCCGTGCGCAAAGTTGACGATGCGCGTCACCCCAAAGATGAGTGACAAACCCGCCGCCACCAAAAACAAAGACGACGCGCTGGCCAAGCCGTTCAGGGCTTGTACAAAGAAGCTGGCGAAGTCCATGCGGGTAATCAGTTGCTCGGTCGGAGTTTTTTCACCACCTCATCGCTGGGCTGCACAGTGGCTCCATCGATGTAGCGGTAATCCACCATCACCCCTTTGCCACCATCGTTTTTGGTACGGCCCAAAAATGCGCCCATGGTGGATTGGTTGTCTTGCTTGCGGAACGTCGCTGGGCCATACGGCGTGCTGAATTTCAAACCGCTGAAGGCTGTGACGAGTTTTTCGCTGTCGGTGCTCTTGGCTTTGGTCATGCCTGCTGCCAAGGCTTGAATCATGCTGTAGCCCACGACCGAGCCCAAGCGCGGATGGTCGTTGTACTTGCGGTGGTAGGCCAAGAAGAAGGCTTTGTGCTCGGGCGTTTGCACGCCGTACCAAGGGTAGCCGGTGACAATCCAGCCATTCGGTGTTTCATCTTTGAGTGGCTCCAAATACTCGGGCTCGCCGGTCAAGAGGCTCACCACCTCGCGGCCTTGGAACAGGCCGCGGGTGTTGCCCTCGCGCACAAATTTGGCCAGGTCGGTGGCAAATAACACGTTGAAGATGGCGTCTGGCTTGGCATCGGCCAGGGCTTGGGTGACCGAGCCTGCGTCAATCTTGCCGAGTGCAGGGGCTTGCTCGGCCACGAACTCCACATCCGGCTGCGCGGCTTTGAGCAACTGTTTGAAGGTGGCGGCGGCCGACTGGCCGTATTCGTAGTTGGGGTAGACCACGGCCCAGCGTTTTTTCTTGAGCTTGGCGGCTTCGGGCACCAGCATGGCGACTTGCATGTAGGTGCTGGCGCGCAGGCGGTAGGTGTAGCGGTTGCCGTTTTGCCAGACCATCTTGTCGGTCAGCGGCTCGCCGGCGAGGAAGAACACTTTGCGCTGTTTGGCAAAGTCGCCCAGCGCCAAGCCGATGTGCGAGAGGAACGCGCCGGAGAGCACGTCCACTTTTTCGCGGCTCAGCAGTTCTTCGGCGGCACGCACGGCGTCGCCAGGCGAGGCGTTGTCGTCACGCGTGATCAGTTGCAACTGTTTGCCGTTCACACCACCAGCCGCATTGATCTCTTCGACCGCTAGGTCCATGCCTTTTTTGTAGGGATCGAGAAAAGCAGGCTGCGCTTTGTAGCTGTTGATTTCGCCGATCTTGATGACGTTTTGGGCCATCACGGGTAAGACGGGCAGTGCCGCCAGGCTCAAAGCGAGGGCAGCATGTTTGATGGTTGAAACAGTGAGCGTCACGGGGTGGCCTTGGTCAAAAGAGGGTTGGATTGTCTTACAGATACTTAATGCTTAGTCAGCAAGTGGCTTAAAAACACCCAGAAACTTAAAAGCCCCGCAAGCTTTTGACTTGCGAGGCTTTTGATGCGCGAAGCAATTAGGCTTCGAGGCG
>CANGML010000253.1 GCA_947454585.1 Comamonadaceae bacterium | reverse complement strand
TTCTGTCAAGATCCGTGAGCGCATTGCCGCCGCCCGCAAGCGTTTTCACTCGAACGACAACATCGCCGAGTTCATCCAGCCTGGTGAGTTAGAAGCCTTGCTCGACGAAGTCGAAATCAAGATGCAAGGCGTGCTCGATAGCTTGGTGATCGACACCGAGCACGACCACAACACGGGCGACACCGCTCGCCGTGTGGCCAAAATGTATTTGCAAGATGTGTTCAAGGGCCGCTACGTGGCGGCGCCCGCCATCACCGAATTTCCCAATGCTGAGCACTTGAATGAGCTGATGATCGTCGGCCCGATCACGGTGCGTAGCGCATGTAGCCATCACTTTTGTCCTGTGATTGGCAAGGTGTGGATTGGTGTCTTGCCCAACGAGCGCACCAACGTGATCGGCCTTTCCAAATACGCGCGCTTGGCCGAATGGGTCATGGGCCGCCCCCAAATTCAAGAAGAAGCGGTGGTTCAGCTGGCTGATTTGATTCAAGCCAAAACACAGCCCGATGGTTTGGCCATCGTGATGGAAGCTACCCATTTCTGCATGTCATGGCGTGGCGTGAAAGACATGGACAGCAAGATGATCAATTCAGTCATGCGCGGGGCTTTCTTGAAGGACCCCAATTTACGTCGTGAATTTTTGTCTTTGATTCCAAAAGGTTGATCCCATGCTCGTTCGTTTGTTGTATGTGAGCCGCTCCGTTCATCCCGAAACGCCTGAGGAGACCGAGTCCATCTTGGCCAGTTCTCGTGAGCACAACATTGCCAATGGCATCACCGGCGTGTTGTGTTTTGGTGGGGGCATTTATTTGCAAGCCATTGAAGGTGGCCGCAACCAAGTGAATGCGCTCTACACGCACATCGTCAAAGACCCACGCCACAAAGACGTGGTGATCTTGGACTACCAAGAAATCACCGAGCGTCGCTTTGGGGGGTGGACCATGGGCCATGTGCGCTTGGACAAGCTCAACCCATCCATCGTCTTGAAATATTCTGAAACGCCAGAGCTCGACCCGTATGGTGTGTCTGGCCAAGTGTCGTTCTCGCTGCTGGAAGAGCTGATGGCCACGGCGTCCATCGTGGGTCGCGCCTGACCCGTTTCGGGGTCAGTGCTTGAGCACCTCCACTTTCCTTATTGTTTTGCTCGCAGGGCTGCTGCACGCCCTATGGAACATCGTCGCCAAAAAAGCGGGGGGTGATGTCCGTTTTGCATGCTTTTGCGCGGTCGTTGGGATCGTTGTTTGGGCACCTGTCGGGCTCTGGCTTGGTTGGGACACCGTGCCTCAGTGGGGCACTCGGGAGTGGTGTTTTGTGCTGGGCAGCGCGCTCTTGCGCATCCTCTATTTCGTGGTGTTGTTACGTGGGTATCGTGCGGCAGACTTGACCGTCGTCTACCCCTTGGCGCGCGGAACGGGACCATTGCTGTCATCGCTGTTTGCCTTGGTATGGCTAGGTGAATCAGTGTCAGTTATCGGTGGCTTGGGTATTGCGGGTGTCGTCGGCGGTGTATTTTTGATCGCTGGCGGCCCTCAACGGATTGCTGAGTGGCGACGTTCGGATGGCGTGACTGAGGCGCAACTGACGGCCCAGCGCCTGCGCAGTGCTGGCTTGCGCTATGGACTTTTGACCGGGGTATTGATTGCCATCTACACCGTGGTGGATGGCTATGCGGTGAAGGTGCTGCTGATGACCCCTCTCTTGCTGCACTATGTGGAGAACGTGGTGCGTGGGGTGCTGTTGACACCCGTGTTGTTGCGTGATCGTCCTGCCGCTTCTGCGTTGTGGCGTCAACAATGGAAATACGCGCTCATCGTGGGGACGCTCACACCTGTTTCCTATGTGTTGGTGTTGTATGCCTTGCAAACGGCACCCTTGTCGCTGGTGGCGCCTGCGCGTGAGGTATCCATGCTTTTTGCGGCGTTGATTGGGGGCCACTTGCTGGGTGAGGGTGAACGCATGCTTCGCGTTCTTGGCGCCTTGCTGATGGCCGGTGGCGTGGCGATGCTTGGGTTGGCATGACGTCACTACCGGCTTTGATTGGCTGTGACTTCAGCAGCAGCCCCTCCAAACGTAAACCCATCGTGGTGGCGGTCGGCCATGCAGCCTCGGGCCGCGTGCAGTTGCAAAGCCTGTTGCGCTTTGACACGCTTGATGCCTTTGCCGATTGGCTCAAGCAGCCCCAAGCCTGGGTGGGCGGTTTTGATTTGCCGTTTGGTTTGCCGCGTGCGTTGGTCGAGACCTTGCGCTGGCCTACCGATTGGTTGCCCTGCATGCAACACTACGCGGCCTTGACCCGTGCCGAGATACGCGGCACCTTCAAAGCCTTTTGCGATGCACGCCCCGTGGGCGGCAAGTTTGCGCACCGCGCCACCGATACGCCCGCTGGCTCTAGCCCGTCGATGAAGTGGGTCAACCCACCCGTGGCTTACATGCTGCACGCGGGTGTGCCTCTGTTGATCGAGGCCGGTGTCACGCTGCCTCGCTTGCATGGGGCGGACCCCACACGCGTCGCCTTAGAGGCCTACCCTGGTTTGCTGGCGCGTGAGCTGATTGGCAACACCCCCTACAAAAGCGATGACAAAGCCAAGCAAACGCCTGAGCGTTTGATCGCCCGCAAGCAATTGCTGCAAGTGCTGGAGCTGGGCCAAACCCGCTTGGGCTTGCGCCTCAAACTCAGCCATGCACAGCACGACACCTTGGTGGACGACGCGTCAGGTGACAGTCTGGATGCCGTGCTGTGTATGGTGCAAGCCGCGTGGGCACAAGCGCGGCATGTGGCGGGTGATGCGCACTACGGACTGCCTGCTTGCGATCCGCTTGAAGGGTGGATTGTGAGTGCGCCGCTAGACTCAGCGTCATGACACACGCACATTCACACGACCACGATCATTCACATGATGAGGGTCACCACCCTAACCACCACCACGCGCCGAAAAACTTTGATCGCGCTTTCGCCATCGGCGTGTTGCTCAATACAGGGTTTGTGGCCGTGGAGGTGGTGTTTGGCTTGATGTCCAACTCGCTGGCGCTGTTGGCCGATGCAGGCCACAACTTCAGCGATGTGTTGGCCCTGTTGTTGGCGTGGGGGGCATCGGTGCTGGCGCGCAAACAACCCACGCAGCGCCACACCTATGGCTTGCGCCGTGCGTCGGTGTTGGCTGCGTTGGTCAACACGCTGGTGCTCTTGGTGGCGGTGGGCGCGATTGCGTGGGAGGCTGTGGTTCGCTTTA
>CANGML010000252.1 GCA_947454585.1 Comamonadaceae bacterium | reverse complement strand
CGTGCGCGGCATCCCAGCCAGCTACGAGCAAAAACAAGTTCCCCCAGCCTCCAAGCGCGGCGCACTGAGTCGCATCGCGGCCCCTGAGGGCGGCGTTGTGAAAATTCACGCCGATGCGTCCTTGTATGCAGGTTTGTTTGATGGCGAAGAGGCAGCCAGCTTAACGATTGCCAAGGGTCGCAAAGCCTATGTGCACCTCATTCGTGGCACTTTGCAAGTCAACGGCGCAGCACTCACCACGGGCGACGCAGCACTGTTAGACAACGAACAGACCATCCAGCTGACACATGGCCAAGATGCCGAAGTGTTGGTGTTCGATTTGGCCGCTTAATGTTTATCCCATTCCATTCTTAATGAAAGTTCTCATGCATAACGCAATCAACCTCATTGGCCGTCTTTTGTTGGTCGCACTTTTCTTGCCCGCTGGCTTGTCCAAGTTGTCTGGCTTTGAGGGCACGGTAGGCTATATCGAATCGGTTGGCCTGCCCCTGCCTGCCGTGGCGGCGGCTGTTGCTTTGGCTTTGGAAATCTTGGGCTCTATCGCCTTGCTCATTGGATTTCAAACCCGCCTTGTGGCAGCCGTATTGGCGGTCTTCACATTGGTCGCCTCCGTTTTCTTTCATGCTTTTTGGGCCGCCGCACCTGAGCAAGCCTTTGTGCAGCAACTCTTGTTCTTCAAGAACATCGGTGTGATTGGTGGCTTGTTGGTATTGGCCTCATCGGGCGCTGGCGCTTGGAGCTTGGACGCCAAAAAACAAGCTGAATAATTTTCTCGTTTTCTCAACCCTTCTTTCAATCTAGGAATCCCACCATGACTAAAACCGTCGTTGTTTACCACTCAGGCTACGGCCACACCCAGCGCGTGGCGCAATTCGTTGCCGAAGGCGCGAAAGCGACTGTGATCGCCATCGATGCAGACGGCAACATCACGGATGCTGAATGGGACAGCTTGAACGCTGCCGACGCCATCATCTTTGGCTCGCCCACCTACATGGGCATGGCCTCATGGCAGTTCAAGAAGTTTGCCGACGCGACATCCAAGCAATGGTTCGCCAGCGCTTGGAAAGACAAAGTGGCGGGTGGCTTCACCATTTCGGCTAGCCCCAGCGGCGACAAGCTGTCGACGATTCAATACTTCATCACCTTGGCCATGCAGCAAGGCATGGTGTGGGTGGGCCAGCCCGCGATGAACGACGGCAGCATCAACCGCATTGGCTCCAACTCGGGTGTCATGGCACAGGTGGGCCCCACCAGCCCTGCGGCTGACATTCCTCAAGGTGACTTGGACACGGCCAAAGCCTACGGCGAGCGTGTGGCTTCTGTGGCCGCTAAATTGCGTGGTTAATTTAGCTTTACCAAATGCACCTGCCTGAGCAGGTCGTGAAATAAAGGGGCAGCGCGTGAGGGCTGCCCTTTTTCTTTGGTTAGTATTCACTGCATGAAAATCATTCAACTCCTGCCTTGGACCGATTGGGTCGCGCTCGGTTTTTTTATTTTGGTCTGGGTGGGCTATGCCCTTTTTGCCAAGTACTGGAGTGATGGGCAGCATTCAATCTTGGCGATGACCAATCGCTATCGCCACTTGTGGATGCTACAAACCACGGCGCGTGATCCGCGCATGTTGGACGGCATCATCACGCAGACCCTGTCGGCGACCCCCGCATTTTTTTGCTCCACCACCATTTTGATTTTGGGGGGCTTGTTTGCGTTGTTGGGCACCACCGACAAGGCCGCTGAGTTGGTGCGGGAAATTCCGTTTGCCGAGCAAACGCCCATCTTGGTGTTCGAGTTCAAGATCTTGGTGTTGGTGGTGATTTTTGTTTATTCGTTTTTCCGCTTCTCATGGTCAATGCGCCAGTACACCTTTGTGGCGCTCTTGATTGGTGCCATGCCGCCTGCGGCGAGTTTTGAGACCGAGCAAGTCGCTAGCCGTCAGCTGTATGCAGACCGTGCCGCGGCCATGACGGGTCTGGCGGCAGAAACGTTCAACGGCGGCTTGCGGGCGTACTATTTTTCATTCGCAGCACTGGGCTGGTTTTTTTCGCCCACCATGTTTATCTTGGCCACCCTTTTGGTGGCCGCCGTTTTGTACTCTCGTGAGTTCAAGTCCGAGGTGCTGGCGCTGCTTCAGGAGTGAGCGGGAACGCGCCTTCAGGCGTCAGGCCTGTGGCGCTTAAATCCGCCCCGACGGCGCGGCGCTCATCAAACACAAAGCAGCCGCCGTCGTAGTGGTCATTGCCCACTTCCTCAAAGTATTTGAGGATGCCGCCTTCGAGTTGGTAGACATGCGGCAAGCCCGCGTTGCGCATGTAGATGGCCGCTTTCTCGCAGCGTATGCCGCCGGTGCAAAAGCTGATGACCGTTTTGTCCTGCAGTTCTGCCTTGTGGGCTTGTAGGGCATCCGGAAATTCGGTGAATTTGGTGATGCCCCAGTTGATGGTGTTTTTGAAGGTGCCCGCATCCACTTCAAACTGGTTGCGTGTATCGAGGGTGACCACAGGACGCCCTTCGTCATCGTGGCCTTGGTCCAACCACCGCTTGGCTGTCTCAGGGGTGACCGCAGGGGCGCGGCCCTCGGCAGGGCGAATGCTGGGGTGGTTCATGCGGATGATTTCGTTTTTCACCTTCACCAGCATTTTTCGAAACGGCTGCGTGTCAGACCAGCTCTCTTTGGGTGCTAGGTCGGCAAACCGTGCATCGGTACGCAGCCAGTCCACAAAGCCATGTACGTCATCCGCGTGGCCCGCCAAAAAGAAATTAATGCCTTCTTCTGCTATCAGGATGGTGCCTTTGAGCTGTCGGGCCAAGGCCATGTCTAAGCAGGGCTGACGCAGCGCCTGCGCATCAGTCAGGGCGACAAATTTATAGCAAGAAATATTCAGAATTTGGTTCACGTCAAGATTCTAAGTAACGCCGTGTCCCTACAATCTGCCGCATGTTTGTTCACCTGCGCCTTCACTCCGAATTTTCTGTCGTTGACGGGACCAACCGCATCGATGAGGTGGTGAAAGTTGCCGCAGCGGATCAGCAGCCCGCGCTGGCCATCACCGACATCAACAACCTGTACGGCGCCATCAAGTTTTACAAGGAAGCCCGCGGCAAGGGTGTCAAACCCCTCATCGGGGCTGAGATTTATCTAGAAAGCCTGACCCAAGACGCGGCGCTGACCTCGCGCATGGTGCTGTTGGTGCAAAACCACCAAGGCTACTTGAACCTGTGCGAGTTGATCAGCCG
>CANGML010000251.1 GCA_947454585.1 Comamonadaceae bacterium | reverse complement strand
GTGAATGTGGATGATGCCCATGGCGCAGCCTTGGCCGAGCAACTGCGTGCCCGCGGCGATCTGGCAGTGTGGACGGTGTCGTGTGTGGCAACGCGCATGCCCAATGCGCAGCACCTTGTGGCGCAACGCTTGCAGCATGGCGCCTTGGGCTTGTGTTTTGAGGTGGTCCAGGGCGAGGAGGTCTACCCCCTCGAGACAGCTTTGGTGGGGCAGTACAACGTGAGCAATGTGTTGGGCGTCATCGCCTGTTTGCGTGCCATGGGCTACCCCTTGGTCGATGCCGTGCACGCATGCCGTGATTTGCCGGCTGTGCCCGGTCGCATGCAAACTGTCGGAGAAATCGGCGAACCCTTGGTGGTGATTGACTATGCCCACACGCCGGACGCCGTGGCACAAGCCCTACAAGCCTTGTTGCCGCTGGCGCAGTCGCGTGGTGGTGCGCTCACGTGTGTGTTGGGTTGTGGCGGTGACCGCGATGCAGCCAAGCGCCCGTTGATGGCCGCAGCGGCAGAGCACTACGCACAGCACGTGGTGCTCACCAGCGACAACCCCCGCAGCGAAGCGCCACACTCCATTTTGAATCAGATGCGCGCAGGTTTGACGTCAGCGAGCCAAGCCCTCGTGATCGAAGACCGCGCCCAAGCCATTGCACACACGGTGCAACACGCCAGCCAGCAAGATGTGGTGTTGGTCGCAGGCAAGGGCCATGAAGACTACCAAGAGATTGCTGGCGTCAAGCATCCGTTCAGCGATGTGCAACACGCACGTGCCGCCTTGGCTGCACGCGTGCAGCAGGGGAGTGTGCATGTCTGACATGAACCTCAGCCTGCACCAAATCCAGCAATGGGTCAGCGGTGCACCGCGCCACGGCGATCCCAGCTTGACCGTTCAGCGCGTCAATACCGACAGCCGCACGGCCCAAGCCGGAGACTTGTTTGTCGCTTTAAAAGGCGAGCGCTTTGATGCCCACGATTTTCTAAGCCAAGTCTCGGAACAAGGTGTCAGCGCCGCAGTGGCGAGCCACGGCCTAGACGCGGCCCACTTAGCTGGCGTGCAAGTGGCCGACACCCGCAAAGCATTGGGTCAGCTGGCCAAAGGCTGGCGCAGCCAGTTTCAGTTGCCCGTGATTGCCGTCACAGGCAGCAATGGCAAAACGACCGTGACGCAAATGATCGCCAGCATCCTGCGTGCAGGCTTTGGTGACGATGCCCTGGCCACGCAAGGTAATTTGAACAACGACATCGGTGTGCCGCAAACCCTGCTGCGTTTGCGAGCCCATCACCGCAGTGCGGTGGTGGAGTTGGGCATGAACCACCCCGGTGAAATCGCTGGCTTGGCTGAGATGACCCAAGCGACAGTGGCCTTGGTGAACAACGCCCAGCGTGAACACCAAGAACACATGGCCACGGTCGAGGCCGTGGCGCAAGAAAACGGCGAAGTGATCAAAGCCCTGCCCGCACAGGGCGTGGCCGTGTTCCCTGCGCATGATGACTACACCGCCTTGTGGCAAGCATTAGCAGGCGATCGCGTCTGCCTGCGTTTCTCCATGACGGGCGACGCCGAGGTGCAACTGCGCAAAGCCAATTGGCAGGGTGACCACTGGGTGGTTGAGGCGCAAACACCTGCAGGTGTGTTGCGCACCCAGCTGCACATTGCCGGTCGTCACAACGTCGGCAATGCGTTGGCTGCCACGGCGTGTGCCTTGGCGGCAGGTGTGTCTTTAGATGTGATCGCGCAAGGCCTCAACAGCTTTGAACCTGTCAAGGGCCGCTCGCGCGCCTTTGGTATTCAATGCGCAGGACGCCAGATCACGGTGGTCGATGACACCTACAACGCCAACCCCGACTCGGTGCGCGCCGCCATCGATGTGTTGGCCGAATTGCCCGGACCGCGATTGCTGGTGTTGGGTGATATGGGTGAAGTGGGCACGCAAGGTCCTGAGTTTCACCAAGAGGTGGGCTTGCATGCCGCCTCCAAGGGCATTGACCACGTGCTGTGCTTGGGCGACTTAGCGATACACACGTCTAGCGCTTGTGGCGCCAACGCCCACCACATGAGCGACATCGAAGCCTTAAACCAGCGTGTCATGCAACAACTCCCACACCTCGGCAGCGTGCTCGTCAAGGGCTCGCGCTTCATGAAGATGGAGCGCGTGATCGACGCGATCAGTGCCTGCCACGCGCCGAACAACAAGGAAACCACGCCATGCTGCTGACCCTGGCCCAATGGCTGCAAACGCTTTCGCCTGAATTCGGATTTTTCCGTGTCTTCCAGTACCTCACTTTCCGTGCGGTGATGGCGGCCTTGACGGCCTTGTTGATTGGTTTGGTCGCAGGCCCGGCGGTGATTCGTCGATTAGCAGCCTTGAAGATTGGTCAACCGATTCGTGAATACGCCATGCAATCGCATCTGGCCAAGAGCGGCACGCCCACCATGGGCGGCGTGTTGATCTTGATAGGGATTGCCGTGTCCACGTTGTTGTGGGCAGATTTGTCCAATCGCTTTGTGTGGATCGTGATGATCGTCACCTTCGGCTTTGGTGCGATTGGGTGGGTGGATGACTGGCGCAAGGTGGTGAACAAGGACCCGGAAGGCATGCCTTCGCGTGAAAAGTACCTGTGGCAATCTTTGATTGGTTTGTTGGCCGCTTTGTATCTGGTGTTCAGCATTTCTGAGAGCAGCAATTTGCGTGTGCTGGAGTTGTTTTACTCGTGGGTGCAGTCGGGCTTTGATGTGGACTTGCCGCCCAAGGCTGGGTTGCTGCTTCCCTTCATCAAAGAGGTGAGCTATCCGCTAGGCGTGTTTGGTTTTGTGATCATGACCTATTTGGTCATCGTCGGCTCCAGCAACGCCGTGAACTTGACCGATGGCTTAGATGGCTTGGCCATCATGCCGGTGGTGATGGTCGGTTCAGCGTTAGGCGTATTTGCCTATGTCACGGGCAGCTCGGTGTACTCCAAGTATTTGTTGTTTCCCTATATCCCGGGCTCTGGCGAGTTGATGATTTTCTGTGCTGCGATGGCTGGCGCAGGTTTGGCTTTTTTGTGGTTCAACACCCATCCGGCGCAAGTGTTCATGGGTGATGTGGGGGCACTGGCCTTGGGTGGCGCCTTGGGCACGATTGCGGTGATCGTGCGCCAAGAAATTGTGCTCGCCATCATGGGGGGCATTTTTGTGGTGGAGGCCTTGTCGGTCATGCTGCAAGTGACGTACTTCAAATACACCAAGAAGAAATAT
>CANGML010000250.1 GCA_947454585.1 Comamonadaceae bacterium | reverse complement strand
TCGGTGACCACGGTGATGGACTGGGGAATGTCACGCAGTTGTTGCTTGCCTTTGCCGATGCTGGTTTCGGTGGCACGCAGGCTGTCTTTGCCTTCTGCCATTTCCGACTTGTCGCTGACGGTGACCGTGCTGAGTGTTTTTTCAGCCTGTGCATGCACAGACGTTGCCAAACTGGCGGCTAAGAGCATGGCGCCCAAGGGCAAGAGCTTCGAGGCGTGTTCCTGTGTGTTGGGGTGTGCCAACTGAGGTGCACAGAGAGATAAGCGGCGTCGTTGAAGACGCGAACGCGTAGTTGCCATGAGACAAGCTCCGAAAGTAGTTGCCGAACCCAGTCGGCCGTTGTGATCAGAGGCTGGCTACACACCCTTGCAGGAGGGTGCTTATTGGCTGGCCGATAAAGAAAAAAGTTACTTGAAACCCACGCGGTCCAACATTTGTTGCACCTTGATTTGGTTCATGCCCACGGCACTGATGGGTACCAGCTCGCTTTTGAAGTTGCCACCGGTCATCGCTTTGAGGGCGGGGTTGTCCAGCTTCAGGCCTTTGACCACGGGCCACTCGTTGTTGCCATTGGCAAAGTGGTTTTGTGCGTCGGGGCTGACGAGGTATTCCAAAAATTTCACAGCATTGGCTTGGTTTTTTGAGTAACGCGCTACTGCACCGCCTGCCACGTTCACATGTGTGCCCCAGCTTTGTTGGTTGGGGAACACCACGCCCACGCGCTCGGCCACCGCTTTGTCGGCGGGGTTGGTGGCGCGCATCAAGCGCGCCAAGTAATAGGTGTTGGTCACCGCTATGCCGCATTCGCCGCTGGCCACGGCTTTGATCTGGTCGGTGTCGCCGCCCTTGGGCGCGCGCGCCATGTTGTCGACCATGCCTTTGAGCCAAGCTTCTGTCTTGTCAGCACCGAGGTGCTCGGTCATCGCGCCAAACAAGCTCAGGTTGTAGGGGTGCGAGCCCGAGCGGATGCACAGCTGGCCTTTGTTTTTGGGGTCGCCCAATTCTTCGTAGGTGTCCACGTCTTCACGTTTGACCTTGAGTTTGTCGTAAACGACCACTCGGGCGCGGGTCGACAAACCAAACCAAGCCGTGCCGTCGTCGCTGGGTTTGGCGCGCAACTGAGCGGGAACGGCGCTTTCCAATGTTTTGGACTTGACGGGCAAGAACATGCCATCGACTTCGCCTTTCCACAAGCGGGCGGCGTCGACCAGCAAGATCACATCGGCCGGTGATGCGGCGCCTTCAGCTTTGAGGCGGGCAATGATGCCTGCATCGTCGGAATCGACGCGGTTGATCTTGATGCCCGTGGCCTTGGTGAAGTCGCTGTAGAGCGCTTCGTCGGTGGGGTAGTGGCGGGCCGAGTAGAGGTTGATGACTTGGTCGTCAGCAAAAGCCGAGACGCTGAACAAACCAGAGGAAAAGGCGGAAATTGCCAACGATAAAACGGTGAGTGTGCGGCGCATGAGGCGACTCCAAGTTAAAAAGCTTGGACGCAGTGTACGTCAAATACGAATCATTATCATTTGATATGGATCAAATGGCTCTGTCGAATCGCTGGTTTAGACCCAAAAGATTAGCTGCGGCGCAGGGTGCGGCTGAGCAAGATGACGGGCAACAAGCCCACCAGCACCAAGGCCAATGAGGGCAGTGCGGCCTCGCCTAAGCGTTCGTCACGCGCCAGTTGGTAGGCCATGACAGCCAAGGTGTCGGTGTTGAAGGGGCGCAGCACCAAGGTGGCAGGCAACTCTTTCATCACGTCAACCAAGACCAGCAGCGCGGCAGCAGCCAAGGGTTTTTGAAGCAAAGGCCAATGCACGCGATGCACCAACGTCAAGCCCGATGTGCCCAGCATGCGCGCGCTGTCATCCAGCGAGGCAGGCACCCGCGCATAGCCGCTTTGCACCGATTGCAGCGCCACGGCCACAAAGCGCACCAAGTAAGCCCACACCAAACCCAGCACTGTGGCGGTCAGCCAAAAGCCCACGCCGGACTGCGGCCAAGTGGCTTGCAGCCAACCCACGGGCAAGAGCAAGCCCACCACAATCACCGCGCCCGGCACGGCATAGCCCAAGCTCACCACCCCCAACACGTGGCGCGTCAGCCAATGGGGGTGCAAACGGGCTTGAGCGGCTAACAACAACGCGGTTCCGACAGCTAGCAAGGCCGTCACACCGCCCAGCGACAAGCTGGTGAATGACCACTGCACAAAGCGGTCCCAAGGCAAATCACGCAAGCCATCACCTTGAAGCAAGGCGCGCAACATGAACAGCACGGGCAATACAAAGCCGCACAACACGGGCAGCACGCACAAGGTCCACGCCAAGGCTGCGGGCAGGCCATGCAATTTCAAGGGTTGCGATTCCGTGCTGTGGCGGTCAGCGCGCGCACTGGCAAAACGCAGGCGCGATTGCGCGCGTTGCTCGGCCGCCAACAAAAGCACCACCACGACCAGCAGCAAAGTGGCCAGCTGTGCGGCGGCGATGCGGTTGTCCATCACCAGCCACGCTTTGTAAATGCCCGCCGTGAAGGTTTGGATGCCAAAGTAGCTGGACACACCAAAGTCAGCCAAGGTCTCCATCAAGGCGAGGGCTGTGCCTGCAGCAATAGCGGGACGAGCCAGCGGCAAGGCCACGCGCAGGATGCGGCGCGGCAGCGGTGCACCCAGTAAGCGGGCTGCTTCCATCAAATGGTTGGCCCGCTCTGACAAAGCCGTGCGCGCCAGTAAGTACACGTAGGGATACAGCGCGAGCGTGAACACACAAGCGGCGCCCCACACATTGCGCACTTCGGGAAACACGCGCCCTTCAAGACCGAAGACTGCGCGAATGCCGGTTTGCAGCGGCCCACTGAATTGCAAGTAGTCGGTGTAGGCATAGGCCACGACGTAGGCTGGCATGGCCAGGGGCAGCAACAGCGCCCATTCCAAGCTGCGGCGCATCGGGAAATCAAACAAGGTCACGGCCGCAGCCGACAACGTGCCCATGCTGATGACGCCGACACTGACCAAAGCGCACAGCAACAGGGAGGTGCCTACATAGTCAGGCAGCACGGTACGTGACATCTCTGCCAGGATGCTCGCGGATGCCTCGTTCCACTGCGCCCATGAGCACAGCACCGTCAACACAGGCAGCGCCAATACCAGAGCCAGCAACAGCAACAGACCGCGGATGAACAAACGAGGGCTAGAAAACATGCGGCATTGTAGGTAGCCTCACCGGGTGTGGCGTTAAAGCCCGTCTCTACAATGAACG
>CANGML010000249.1 GCA_947454585.1 Comamonadaceae bacterium | reverse complement strand
GTTGTGAAACACGCGGCTGATGGTGGTGCGATCGCTTTCGCGGCCGGTTTCCTTTTCGACGATGCTGGCCAAGATGAGGGCTTCGTCGATGGTCTTGACTTGAATGTCTGAACTGCGCTGTCCCCAAGCTGCGGCCAATTGTTTGGTCATGGCCTTGGCGGCGCGCTCCATGACATGCAATTCGGACGTGCCTTTGCCGTAGGTGTAGGTGTCTGGGAAAAAGCGGCCTTCGGGGGGGACGCCTGCCATGCCGAGTTTGGCCATGAGTTCCTCGTCACTCAAGCCTTTGGCATCGTGTTTCAGGCCATCGGCTTTGGCCAGCGCCGACCGAAATTGGCGAAAGGTCCAACCGTCAATCAGGCTGATGGCTTTGAGGCTTTCTTCGCCTCGGCTGAGTTTGCGCAGCAAATCCAAAGGCGTGTTGCCTTGGCTCAACTCATAGCTGCCGGCGCGCAGTTTGCGCGACTCGCCGCTGGCGCGGAAAAACGCATACAAAACGAAGGGCTGTACATCAACCCCTGCCTCGACCACCGCTTGCGCGATGCCGCGCACAGGAGTTTGGGGCTCAATAGACAGATCAACCGTTGGGCCTGCTAGGGGCAGTGGCCGCATGACCCAATAGGCGGTTAGCCCAACAGCGGTTGCAGCAAAAAAGACCAAAGCCCACAAAAAACGTTTGAGCACAACCTAGTTTCCTTCGTCTGGTGCACCCCATTTACTGTGGGATCGCTCAAAAATTATATCGAGCGGTGAGTTGCGCAAGCTCAGTCAGCGGCAAGACTCACGGCCGCACCCAAGGCGATGGCGCTCACAGGAACCACCCATGTGTTGGCTTCTGGGACTTGGTTTTCTGTCAAGGCGGGCATGGTCTGCATCTGATGCTGAACCCGCGCATCAATGATGCGCAGGGGGCCAAATTCCGCTTTGAGTGCTTTGGTCATTTGAAGCAAGGAGGTCATGGCAACGCGCGTGACCACGTTGTCGCCGCGTTTTTTGAGGATGTCGGCGATGTCACGCAAATGGGTCGCTGTCCATTCATCTTTGAATCTTTTCAGTGCCCGTTGGGTCAACCACTTGCCCGCATGGCGTGTCACACGGGGTGGGCAGCCCACCAGCACCCATTTGGCCGCATTGCCGTCTTCCAGCAAAGGCAAGACTTGATTCATCACATGCGTTCTATCGTTGGCAAAAATCACAAAGGTTTCCATGTTGATCTCCTGTGGTGAAGGGGTGTGGCTTAAACAGTTTCAAGATGCGAGGGGGTTTCAATTTTGTGTTGGCGCTTGCTGTTGACCCAACTTGCCGCCACGATGCAGGCGATAAACAAGGCATGCACAGACCAATAAAACACATCGTGGTTCCACGCATTGCTGTCAAAGACGTCTGTGATCAATTCTTCTTTGCAGACCATTTGCGCCGAAGTCACGGCTAAAACGATGCCGCCTGCGGTGATGATCAAGGGCCAACGCTCCACCAGTTTGAGCACCAGCTGGCTGCCAAACACCACAATCGGAATACTGATCATCAATCCGAGCGCGACAAGTTCGAACGACCCACTCGCCGCACCGGCAACGCCGAGCACGTTGTCAATGCCCATGAGGGCATCGGCCACCACGATGGTTTTCATGGCGCCCCAAAAGGTGACGGCACCAACGTCATCGTGGGCTTCACTGTCGTCATTGCAGATGAGCTTGTAGGCAATCCACATCAAACCCAGACCACCGACCAGCATCAGGCCTGGGATTTGCAACAGCCAGACCACGGTGAACGTCATCAAGGTACGCACACCAATGGCACCCACCATGCCCCAGAAAATGGCTTTTTTCTGAAGTGTGGCGGGAAGTTTTCGGGCAGCAAGGGCGATGACGATGGCGTTGTCGCCAGCCAAGACGAGGTCGATCAAAACGATGGCGAGCAACGCCGACCACCATGGGAGTGAAAAAAGCTCCATAGCAAAACCTTAAAAATAATCGATCAATGCTTTTTGAAACTCAAAAAGCCACGGATCGAAGGTCTTGCTTAGCTTGTTTTAAATCAGTTATGTGCCCAACCCGCCGGAAGCCTAGGCTTCGTATTGACGACTGGTTGATCGAAACGTGCGGCAAAGGCCATGTTCTGAACACGTCTCGATTGAGCTACTCCCCATCGATGAGCAAAGTTTAGGTTGAAAAGCGATGACGGGCAATTTCCTTAAAAAAAATGGGGCGATGTATCAGGATAATGCGCGCATGACCCACCCTAAGACAGCACTTGATTTTCACGGCGTTGCATCCCTGCCCCACTTGGGCATCATTCGCGCAGTTGGCGCAGACGCCGCCAGCTTTTTGCATAACCAACTCACCAACGATGTGTTGTTGATGAAAGACGGTGAATGCCGACTGGCTGCGTTTTGCAATGCCAAGGGCCGCATGCAGGCGAGCTTTGTGGTCTACAAACGCGGGGCAGAAGAAGTGCTGCTGATTTGCCGCAAGGACTTGCTGGCCCAAACCCTCAAGCGCCTGTCGATGTTTGTGTTGCGTGCCAAAGCCAAACTGAGCGATGCCACAGATGCGTATCAGTTGTTGGGCTTAGCGGGTGATGCCCTTGCCCATACCTTGGGCAGCGCGAGCTTGACGGCTGTTGAACCGTGGCAGCGCCACGCAGTCGGTGCAGCGGATGTGCTGACCCTCTACCCTGCCCTCGGACAAGCGCGGGCCTTGTGGATAGCGCCCCTCGATGCTGTCTTACCTTCTGCTTCTGCGCTGACGGCCGAACTTTGGCAGGTCGGCGAAGTGATGAGTGGCATTGCGTGGGTCGAGCTGGCTACCTTTGAGGCGTTTGTCCCGCAGATGCTGAACTATGAATCGGTGGATGGCGTGAATTTCAAAAAAGGTTGCTACCCCGGCCAAGAAGTGGTGGCGCGCAGCCAGTTTCGTGGCACTTTAAAACGTCGAGCTTTCATCGCGCAAAGCGATGCACCCATGACGGCTGGACAAGAGGTGTTCTCTAGCTCTGATGCCTCGCAGCCGTGTGGCTTGGTGGCGCAGGCGGCGGCGGATGGCGCTAACCATTTAGCCTTGGTGGAACTGCAACTGAGTTCGATAGACGACAGCAGCTTGCATGTAGGTGCGGTTGATGGACCGGTCCTCAGTTTGTTGCCCTTGCCCTACGCCTTGCGCGACGACATTTAGACAAGCGTCAAGCGCATCTCTACATGCGCAATGCCCACTTCATCAAACGGCTCGCCACAAGCGCTAAATCCCTGCGCCAAGT
>CANGML010000248.1 GCA_947454585.1 Comamonadaceae bacterium | reverse complement strand
CCCTCTGCCCAAGCGCGGTTGTTGTCAAAGAGATGTTGAAGTGTGTTGGTCATAACGCCATTGTGACAAAGGGGGTGGATGCCTCAACAGGTTTCAGCAAACAGCTCGCGGCCAATCAACATGCGGCGGATTTCACTGGTGCCTGCACCAATCTCATACAGCTTGGCATCGCGCCACAGGCGGCCCAAGGGGTAGTCGTTGATGTAGCCGTTGCCGCCAAAAATTTGCACGCCCTCACCCGCCATCCACGTGGCTTTTTCGGCGGTCCACAAAATGACCGATGCGCAGTCTTTGCGGACTTGGCGCACATGCTCGGTGCCGAGCAAGTCAAGGTTCTTGGCGACGGTGTAGGCAAAGCTGCGTCCCGCTTGGAGCACGGTGTACATGTCGGCCACCTTGCCTTGGATGAGTTGGAACTCGCCAATGCTCTGGCCAAACTGCTTGCGGTCGTGGATGTAGGGAACCACGTTGTCCATCACGGACTGCATGATGCCCAAGGGGCCGCCCGAGAGCACGGCGCGCTCGTAGTCCAAGCCGCTCATCAGCACTTTGGCGCCCATGTTCAAGCCCCCCAAGATGTTGTCCGCGGGCACTTCGACGTTGTGGAACACCAGCTCACCCGTGTGGCTGCCGCGCATGCCCAGCTTGTCGAGCTTTTGCGCCACGCTGAAGCCTTTCATGCCCTTTTCGATCAAGAAGGCGGTGACACCGCGCGCACCAAGCTCTGGCTCGGTCTTGGCATACACCACCAAGGTGTCGGCATCGGGACCGTTGGTGATCCACATCTTGCTGCCGTTGAGCAAGTAGTAGCCGCCCCCCGAGGCACTCGGTTCTTTCCACTCTGCTTTCAACTTCATGCTGATGACGTCCGAGCCCGCCCCAGGCTCGGACATGGCGAGTGCGCCCACGTGTTCGCCGCTGATGAGCTTGGGCAAATACTGTTGGCGCTGCGCCTCGGTGCCGTTGCGTTTGATTTGGTTCACGCACAGGTTGCTGTGGGCACCGTAGCTCAGGCCCACGCTGGCCGAGGCGCGGGAGATTTCTTCCATCGCAATCATGTGGGCGAGGTAACCCATGTTGGCACCGCCGTATGCCTCGCCCACGGTGATGCCCAACACGCCGAGGTCACCCATCTTTTGCCACAGGTCCATGGGGAATTGGTCGTCGTGGTCAATCTGCGCGGCGCGGGGGGCGATTTCGGCTTGCGCAAAGTCGCGCACGGCATCGCGCAGGGCGTCAATGTCCTCACCGAGTTGGAAGTTCAGGCCGGGTAAATTATTCATCGTGTTCTCCGTGAGGCTTAGTAGGTTTTGTTCACCGTGGCAAGGGTTTGCTGCATCAACGCGCAGGGCGACTCGCCGCCGTTGTCGTCGAGGTGCACCACCTCAGCGGTGGTGATGATGAGACGCTTGCCCGCACGCACCACGTGGCCGCGCGCGCGCAACTCGCCGCCTTGGAAGGCGGCGAGGAAGTTGATCTTGTATTCCACCGTGGTCACCTCTTGGCCCTCAGCGGCCATCGTGAGGCCGGCATAGCCCGCCGCGATATCGGCCAACGCGCCCATCGCGCCGCCGTGGTAACCGCCTTGCTGCTGGGTGACGCGTTCGGAGTAGGGCAAGGCAATTTCCACCTCACCCGGCGCGACCGACACCAGGCGCGCACCGAGGTGTTGCATCATGCCTTGGCGCACAAAGCTGGCTTCGATGCGGGCGTGAAGATCGGGGTGTGCAGGGTCTGCGGAATGTGCGAGGCGCGTCATGCTTTGCTTGCTTTCACGACCTTGGCGGGCTGCATGGGCGGAGTCGGCGTTTGGCCTTGCTTGGCCAGCAGGGAACGGGCTTCTTTTTCATGCGCTTTCACCTCGTCGAGGTTGGCTTGAATTTCGGCCATTTGGCCTTCAAGCTCTTTTTTGTGCGCATCCAGCACGACCAAAAACTTTTGCAACTGCGGGCCGGTGTCTCGCGGTGTGTCATACATGTCAATCAGCTCTTTGGCCTCCGTCAAGGACAACCCCAGGCGTTTGGCACGCAGGGTGAGCTTGAGGCGGGTACGGTCACGGTGGCTGTACACACGGTTACGCCCGCCGGGCCCAGAGCGCTCGGGCTGCAACAGACCCATGTCTTCGTAAAAACGAATGGCACGCGTGGTGAGGTCAAACTCACGCGCCAAGTCGCTGATGGAATAGGTGGTCGCCATGTTGTCCTTGTTTACGTTTACGTAAACGTCAATTATGACGGGAAATCTACCCCAACCGCGTCAAGACCACGGCGGTAAGGGTTCATCTTTCAGCACACGGCGACGTTGGGCATAGTCGGGCATCACGCTTTGCACGGTCTCCCAAAACCTCGGGCTGTGGTCCATGACCCGCAAATGGCTGAGTTCGTGGGCCACCACATAGTCGATCACCTCAAGCTTGTGGTGGATCAGTCGCCAGTTGAGTCGAATCGCGCCATCCGCGCTGGCACTGCCCCAACGCGTGGCGGCGCTGCTGAGCGACACGCGCTGCCACTGCACGCCCAGCTGCGGCGCGAAGTGGTTGAGCCGCGCCTCAAACAAGGCTTTGGCTTGGCGCATGAGCCAAGCTTGCACGGCATCGCGAATTTGCTCGGGCTCGGCATGCAAGGGCAAGCCCAGTCGCAAGGTGTGCAGGCCTGTTGCCGCAGGTTCAAATTGCGCGCTGTTTTTTTTCAGCGTCTGGGAGGAGTCAAGCACCACGTTGAGGTGGTCGCCCAAATAGGGCAACAGCACGCCATCTCGCCACACGATGCGCGCGGCACCGAGTTGCTGTTGGCGCTCTTGCATCTCGACCAATTTGCGAGCAATCCAATCGGCCTTTTCGCGCAAGGCGGATTCCACCTCACCCAAGGTGACCCAGCGCGGCGCGCTCACCTCCAAGCCATCTGGGCCGACTGCCATGCCGATGGTGCGTCGCTTGGCGCGGCGAAAGGCATAGGCCACATCGGTGCTGCCAAGTTGGATGCGCCGAGTGGCGCGGGGATGGGTGTACACCGCCTTAGGTAACACCTGCCCCAAAGGTTCGGGCAAGGGGTGCGGGCCCTGCAACACGGGGAGCTTGGGGCGAGTCGGCGCGGATGGGGGCGCTTCCTCAAACAAATCGAGCACGAGTTGCAAGAAGCGGCCCATGCGTGTGCACTTAGGCGTTGGGGGCGTAGGCCTCGGGATCCAGGCGCTGCATTTCGGCCTCGATCCAGGTTTCCACCTCGCGCATCAGCTCATCGGCATCGCGGCCCACGCTGGGGATGGGTTG
>CANGML010000247.1 GCA_947454585.1 Comamonadaceae bacterium | reverse complement strand
TACTACACCCCCAGCGGCCGCAGCATCCAAGCCAAAGGCATCGTGCCTGATGTGTTGCTCGACGACACGGCCGAGGGCAGTCCGTATGCCATCCTGCGCATGCGTGAAGCCGACCTCGACAAGCATTTGGAGAGCGGCCAAGGCAAAGATGCCAAAGACGCAGCCAAAGAGAAAGAAAAAGAAAAAGCCCGCGAAGAAGCCTTGAAGCGTTTGGAAGAAGAATCCAAAAAGCCCAACAGCGAACGCCGTCCCCCTGAGTTTGGCAGCGACAAGGACTTCCAACTCGAGCAAGCCTTGAAGCGTCTCAAAGGCCAACCCGTGCTGGCCAGCAAAACGCTGAGCGAGCGCCCTGCTGAGAAAAAAGACAAGTAATTCAGCGCTGAATCTGCTGTGAACGACGACCAACTGCTGCGCTACTCGCGCCACATCTTGCTCGACGAGGTGGGCATCGAAGGCCAGCAGCACTTGGTCGACGCCCACGTGTTGGTGGTGGGCGCAGGCGGCCTAGGCTCCCCGGTCGCTTTGTACTTGGCAGCCAGTGGCGTGGGCCACATCACGATTGCCGACCACGATGTGGTCGACCTCACCAACCTGCAACGCCAAATCGCTCACACCACGGCGCGCGTGGGTCAATCCAAAGTCGCCTCCGCTTCGCAAGCCATGTTGGCACTCAACCCCGAGGTGCGCGTCACCGCCTTGCCAAGCCAACTCGATGCAGCCCAACTCGACGCCCTCGTGCCCACCATGCAGGTGGTGGTGGACTGCTGCGACAACTTTGCAACCCGCCAAGCCGTCAATGCCGCGTGTGTGAAGCACCAGGTGCCGCTGGTATCGGGTGCGGCCATTCGCATGGACGGCCAGCTCGCGGTGTACGACGCCCGTGACGACAAATCGCCCTGCTACGCCTGCATCTTTCCGCCTGATCACGCACCCGAAGAAGTGCGCTGCGCCACGATGGGCGTGCTCGCGCCCTTGGTCGGGGTAATTGGCACCCTACAAGCCATGGAAACGGTCAAACTGATCACGGGCATCGGCTCAGGCCTGACGGGTCGCCTGCAAATGCTGGATGGGCGAGGCATGGAATGGAGCGACGTGCGCTTGCAACGCAACCCGGGCTGCCCTGTGTGCGGCGGCCATCATGGCGTGTGACACGCACCATAGCGCTTCCTAAACCACCTCGGCTGCACAGCCGACCCATCTGAGAACAACCCAAGGTGCTGTGCTTGCGCTTGCCACTGCAACGCTTCATAAGGGCCTACGTGGTTTTTGTAGCTGTACGACCACGCATAGCCCTGCCCCACCATCCACGCCCCCACATCATTGCCTTGGCTAGTCAGCTGCGCTAATAAACGGCCATAGCTGTCACGCGTGCGTGCAGTCACCTCCACCACTTGGTTTTGCAACACCGCTGACAAAGCTAAACGCGATTGCGGCCCCCAAGGCTGGCAGATTTCCGGGGCGTCAATGCCCAGCAGCCGCACCTTATAGGACTCGCCACCCTGCAGCGGTTTCACCCAGACCGTGTCGCCATCACTCACATGCGTGACGACGCCGGGCCAAGCCAGCGCGAGCGAAACCGTGCACACGTACACCAGCAAGGTCACTGCAAATTTATACGTCCCTAGCGCCATGACTTACCTCAAGCAAAAGCGCATTGTGCAAACCATCGCGTCGGAGGTGGTGAGCCAGCCGTTACGATTAGCGCATGCACTTTGCAAAGACATGGTTCCCTTTTCTGAGTTGGCCTAAGCCCACCCCTGAACTGCTCAAGCGCGAGGCCTTCGCGGGTTTGAGCGTGGGACTGATGGTGATTCCGCAAGGTGTGGCGTATGCCGCCTTGGCAGGTATGCCACTGGTCACCGGCATTTACGCCTCGCTGCTGCCTGCACTGGTGGCGGTGTTGTTCAGCGCATCGCAGCGTTTGTCGGTGGGGCCTACGGCGCTGACCGCTATCTTGGTATCAGCCTCGCTGAATGGCATGGCAGCCCCCGGCAGCGCCGAGTGGGTCAACCTCACCGTGTGGCTGTCACTCATGACGGGCCTGCTGCAAGTGGTGTTGGGATTTGCGCGTTTTGGCTGGCTGCTGAACTTGGTCAGCTCGCCTGTGTTGATGGCGTTCACACAAGGCGCTGGCGTGCTCATCATTGCCTCGCAACTGCCTGCTTTGTTGGGTTTCAAAAACGGTTGGTCATCGGCCCTGACGGGGGGAGGCATTGACTGGGTCAGCCTGCTGTTTGGCGTGGTGACGGTTACGTTACTGCTGTTGGCGCGACGCTGGCGGCCCACCTTCCCCACCGTGTTGGTGGTGGTGCTGGGCGCAGCAGGCGCCAGCTGGGGGCTGGGGCTAGAGGCATCGGGTACCGCCGTGGTTGGCGCACTACCACAGGGCTTGCCGGCGTTGTTTGTGCCCAGCGTGATCGAGTGGGACCTGTTCAAACAACTCGTGCTCCCCACCTTGGTCATCACGCTGGTCAGTTTTTTAGAAACCGCATCCAGCGCCAAAGTTGACAACGACCGCAGCGGCCAACGCTGGGACCAAGACCAAGACCTGATTGGCCAAGGCTTGGCCAAAGTAGCCTCGGGATTGTGCGGTGCGTTTCCCACCAGCTCGTCGTTCAGCCGCTCGGCGCTGAACCTGTATGCGGGCGCGCAGTCGGCATGGGCCACCGTCGTGTCAGTAGCGGTTATTTTGGTCATCCTCTTGTGCTTCACCGCGGTGTTGCAGCCTGTGCCACAGTCTGTGTTGGCGGCCATTGTGGTGGCCGCGGTCCTGGGGCTCATCAAGCCACGCGCATTTGTGCAGCTTTTGAAAATCAACCGTGTCGAGGCGACTACGGCGGTGGTGACCTTTGTCATCACCCTGCTCTCAGCGCCACGCTTGTATTGGGGCGTGTTGGCGGGTGTGGTGATGGGCCTGAGCCACTTTTTGCACACGCGCTTGCATCCACGCATCATTGAAGTGGGCCTGCATCCCGATGGCAGTCTGCGCGACCGCCACCTGTGGAAACTGCCCCCCTTGGTACCCCACCTTTACGCCCTGCGCATGGACGCCGAGCTCGACTTTGCCGCGGCCAGCACGCTAGAGCGCGCTGTGATGGAACACCTCAGCCAGCACCCCGACGTGACCCATGTGTGCCTGTTTGCAATGCCGATCAACCGCATCGACGCCACCGGCGTAGAAAGCTTTGCCAAGCTTGAAACCATGTTGCGCGAGCGCGGCATCAGCCTGCACATCAGCGGCATGAAGCTACCGGTCGAAACTGTGTTGCACCGTGCAGGCTGCCTGCAAGCGCATGCG
>CANGML010000246.1 GCA_947454585.1 Comamonadaceae bacterium | reverse complement strand
GCGCCTCTCTCCTCCTTGACTTCGCTCCACAAGACACCCAAGCTGCCTGAGCCTATCGGCTGGTGAACAACTGTCTGTCAGCAAAAGAGTTGGCTGCGAAGCCGAAGGCGAGCAAGCGTGTTCGTGCGCGACGAGAGGGGTTTGGGTATCTGTTGAAGCGAAGTCAAGGAGGAGATTCAGGCGTTGCCTGAATCGGGGGACATGAGCGTCAACAGGTACCCAAACCCCTCGCCTCCCGAAAAAAAAGTAACTTAGGCGTAACGCGTACGAGCCAAAGCAGCCCCCGCAGCCAATGCCTCCAGCTTCTTCACCGCCACCTCACGGCTCATAGGCGCCAAGCCACAGTTGGTGCAAGCAATCAAACGGTTCTTCGGCACGTACTTCAAGGCCATGCCAATCGTGTCGGCAATTTGCTCTGGTGTTTCGATCACATCGCTGGCCACGTCGATCACACCCACCATCACGTCTTTGCCTTCGAGCAACGCCATCATTTCGGGTGGCACATGCGAGTGGTAGCACTCCAAGCTCACTTGTTGGATGCTGCTCTTGGCCAAGGCTGGCAACACTTTTTCGTATTGACGCCACTCATCGCCCAAGGTTTTCTTCCAGTTGTTGTTGGCTTCGATGCCATAGCCGTAGCAAATGTGAACCGCGGTGGTGCAGGTCAAGCCTTGGGCGGCGCGCTCTAGCGCTTTGACGCCCCAGTCGGCGGCTTCTTCCAAGTAAACGTTGAAGGCGGGCTCGTCGAATTGGATGATGTCCACGCCATCCGCTTGCAGCGCCAAAGCCTCTTGGTTGAGCAATTCAGCAAAGGCGAACGCCATGTCGATGCGGCCTTGCACCGCGTCTTTGCCCTTGCCGTAGAAACGGTCGGCCACAGTGTCAACGATGGTCATAGGGCCGGGCAAGGTGAACTTGAGCTTTTTCTTGGTGTGCGCGCGCGCCAACTGCGCTTCAAACGCATGCACACGGCCTTTGAGTTTCAAGGGCGCGATCACCTGCGGCACTTGCGCGTCGTAGCGGTTGTTGCGAATGCCCATGGTGACTTTGTTTTCAAAGTCGATGCCCTCGACCTGCTCTAAAAAGCCGTGCACAAAGTGTTGGCGCGATTGCTCGCCGTCGCCAATCACATCGAGGCCTGCGTCTTCTTGAGCCTTGATCCACAGCAGCGTGGCATCGGCTTTGGCTTGCAAGAGCGCATCACCTTCAGCTTGCCACTTGGGCCAGAGTTTGTGGGTCTCGGCCAACCATTCGGGTTTAGGCAAGCTGCCGGCAATTGCGGTTGAAAACATCAGGGGGTCTCCAGGGTAAGTTGTGTTTAAGAAAATTGTTGCGCCAAAAGCTCATAAGAACGGGCTTGTGCCGCAGGCTCATGCGTCCAAGTGATGATGACCACTTCTTCTAATTGCAAGCGCTCTGCCAACTGGCGCAGTTTGTCGGCCACTTGCGGCGCACTGCCCACCAAGGCGCCTGCGCGCAATTGGTCGTAGGACATTTGTTCTGAAGCACTGTAGTCACGCACCGCTTGGTCTGGCGGCAACAAAGCACCGATGCGTCCCAAGTTGCGGTCCATCTTCCAGCGCGCGCGGCTTTGAAACAGATGCCAGGCCTCGTCTTCGGTGTCGGCCGCTAAGGCCCACACGCACACCGTCGCCGTGGGCTTGGGGTGACGCTCGCTGGGGCGGTAGTTGGCACGGTAAAGCTTCAGGGCGTTGTCCACGCCCTGGCCTTCGGTGATGAAGTAGGCAAAGGCATAGGGAAGCCCTAAGTGCGCGGCGAGTTGCGCACCGTAGTCCGAACTGCCCAACATCCAGACGTCGGGCGAGGTGGGGCCGCTGGGATAGGCAAACACGCCGTGACCGGGATGACCTGCGGGGATAGGCTCACCTGTCACCCAAGCCTGCAGCTCCATCACTTGCTGCGGGAAGTTGTCTGACGCATGGCGGTCTGGGTTCAGCACCTGGGCGGTGCGGCCATCGCTGCCTGGCGCTCGGCCCACACCCAAGTCAATGCGACCAGGGGCCAAGGCATCCAGCACGCGGAATTGTTCGGCCACTTTCAGGGGCGCGTAATGCGGCAACATCACGCCCGCACTGCCCAAGCGAATGCGTGTGGTGCGGGCCGCAATGGCGGCCATCAACACCTCAGGTGCGGTGCCAACAATGCTGGGATGGCTGTGGTGCTCGCTCACCCAAAACCGGTGATAGCCCCAGGCTTCACATTGCGGGGCTAGGGCTAGGGTTTGCTGGATGGCTGCGGCTTGGCTTCGGCCAGTGGCAGCGACAGATTGATCGAGGGCAGATAGTTTGAGCACGGGAAAGAGCTTAACTGGCCCGCGCTTTGCTCGCTGTCACCTACGCTTATTTCAAGGCCTTGAAGCGCACACGCTTGGGCTTGGCGCCCTCTTCGCCCAGACGCTTTTTCTTGTCGGCTTCGTACTCTTGGTAGTTGCCGTCAAAGAAGACCCATTGGCTGTCGCCTTCGGCGGCCAAGATGTGGGTGGCAATGCGGTCTAAGAACCAGCGGTCATGGCTGATCACCATGACAGAACCCGCGAATTCCAGCAAGGCGTCTTCTAAGGCGCGCAAGGTTTCCACGTCCAAGTCGTTCGAGGGTTCGTCCAGCAGCAAGACGTTGCCGCCTTCGATCAAGGTCTTGGCCAAATGCAAGCGGCCACGTTCACCGCCGGACAACATGCCGACTTTCTTTTGTTGGTCGCCGCCGTTGAAGTTGAAGCGGCCGCAATAGGCGCGGCTAGGCATTTGGAACTTGCCCACGTTCATGATGTCCAAACCGCCTGAGATGTCTTCCCACACAGTTTTGTCATCGTTCAGGTCGTCGCGCGATTGGTCCACAAAAGCCATCTTCACCGTTTGGCCGATCTTGACTTCACCGCTGTCAGGCTGCTCTTTGCCTGCAATGAGCTTGAACAAAGTGGATTTACCCGCACCGTTGGGGCCAATGATGCCCACGATGGCGCCCGCAGGCACTTGGAAGCTCAGGTTGTCAATCAACAAACGGTCCCCAAAGGACTTGCTGACGTTCTTGAACTCGAACACTTCATGACCCAAACGCTCGGCCACGGGGATGAAAATTTCCTGTGTCTCGTTGCGTTTTTGGTATTCGTAGTCAGACAGCTCTTCGAAGCGAGCCAAACGGGCCTTGCTCTTGGCTTGGCGGCCTTTGGGGTTTTGACGCGCCCATTCCAATTCCTTTTTCATGGCCTTGGAACGTGCATCTTCGGTGCGTTGTTCTTGGGACAGGCGGGTCTCTTTTTGCTCCAACCAAGTGGAGTAATTGCCT
>CANGML010000245.1 GCA_947454585.1 Comamonadaceae bacterium | reverse complement strand
GTGGTGGGTGGGATTGCCAAAGGCTGTGAGCTGTCCGGCTGCGCCTTGATCGGTGGCGAAACCGCCGAAATGCCCGGCATGTACCCCGACGGCGAGTACGACTTGGCTGGCTTTGCCGTCGGTGCGGTGGAAAAATCCAAAATCTTGACCGGTCAAAACGTCAAGCCCGGCGACGTGGTGTTGGGCTTGGCCTCAGCGGGCGTGCACTCGAATGGCTTCTCGCTGGTGCGCAAAGTCATCGACCGGGCTGGCGCAAATATCCCCACCTCCTTGGACGGCAAGCCCTTCAAAGAAGCCATCATGGCCCCTACCCGCTTGTATGTGAAAAGTGTGTTGGCGGCGTTAACTGAAACGCCCATTAAAGCCTTAGCCCACATCACGGGTGGCGGCTTGCTCGAAAACATTCCCCGCGTGCTGCCCGAAGGCATGGCGGCGCACCTGACCCAAGGCAGCTGGCCACAAACTGAGCTGTTCGCTTGGCTGCAAAACACGGCAGGCATCGATGACATCGAGATGAACCGCACCTTCAACAACGGCATTGGCATGGTGGTGGTGATTGACGCTGCCCACGCCGCCGCGTGTGCAAATGTGCTGCGCGCTCATGGCGAGCAAGTGCACACCATTGGTGTGATTGCCCAACGCGGCGAAGGCGCTGCGGTGGTGGTGGCTTAATCGTCTACCTGTGGCAGCAACACTGCCAGTCGCTGCTTGACCAGTATCAAGCGCTCTGGGTCTTGGTGCGAGGTGTACACCTCTTCTAAATTACGCAGCATGCGCGCCACTATTTCGCGGGGCGTGGCGGCACGCAAATAGTGTTTGAGCAACTCGTCCGACACCTGTCCGTCGCGCAATAAACCCGACTCGGCATGCAAAGGCACCAAGCGCTCGGACAGTTCCTCCTTGCTGAGTGACTCACCCGTGAACGGGTCAATCACCACCTGACCTTCGTTGGGATAAGGCAAGCGCACTTTCACCAAAAAATGCCCTGGAAAGCCTACGCCTTGCGCACGCAAACCCATGCTTTGCGCCAACTCCAACCACAACACTGCCAAGCTGATCGGGATGCCACGGCGCGTGCGCAGCATCACATGCAAATAGCTGTTGTCGGGGTCGTAGTAATTGTTGAGGTTGCCGCTGAAGCCGTGCTCGTCAAAGAAAAACTTGTTGAGCACGCGCAACTTTTGCAGGGCCCCGGCATCAGAAGGTAAACGCCGCTTCAATCGACTGCTGAGTTGATCGACTTGGTCGAGCACTTGCTGAATATCGAGTTCTGGGTATTCGTCTTGGGCCAAACTGGCTGCGGCTTCGAGCAAGGGAAAGTGTTCATCGCTTTGCACCAAAGAAGCAAAGTACTCCAAAGCGGTTGGCAGTTCAAGTTTGAAATCCATGGAGCAGCTCCCGGTTTATTGAGTTATCGATGCAACAGGGCGCGAAGCTTCAAGCCCGTGAGCGTGAGGGTAGCAAAGTACAACAAAGCGCTCACCGCCAACACGCCCGTCATCAAGCACACACGCAACAGCGGTGTGGCGTGCAAAGCGGTCCAGTCCCAATACTGGGACGCCCCATACAACCAAGCGCCGAGCACGGCGCACGCCACCAGAACTTGCCACACGAAGCGCAACCAGCCCGCGCTCAACACAAAAGTGCCATTTTTCCGCAAGCCCCACAGCAACCAAGCTGCGTTGACCAACGCACCCAAGCCTATGGACAAGGCCAGCCCAGCATGGGCCAAAAAGGGCACCAAAACCAAGTTAAACAATTGGGTGATGACCAGCACCGCGACCGCAATGCGCACGGGTGTACGGATGTCTTGGCTGGCATAGTAGCCAGGCGCCAGTACCTTGATGGCGACCAAACCCAACAAACCCACGCCATAGCCCATCAGCGCCAGCGTGGTTTGCTGCACATCGTGGGCGCTGAAGGCGCCGTAGTTATAGAGCACGGCCACCAAGGCTTTCGAGAACACCAGCAGCGCCAACGCAGACGGCAGGGCCAGCAGCAGCACCAAGCGCAAGCCCCAATCGAGCATCTCTGAATATTTGGCCGTGTCATTGGCGGCTTTAGCAGCAGAGAGCTGCGGCATCAACACGACGCCCAAAGCCACGCCCAACAAAGCGGTAGGGAACTCCATCAATCGATCGGCGTAGCTCAGCCAACTCACGCTGCCCGGGGTGAGGTGTGAGGCAATTTGGGTATTGATCAATAACGAAATTTGCGCCACGCTCACGCCCAATAAAGCGGGCGCCATGAGCTGCACAATGTGTTTGGGGCCTTCGGCGCCCCAAGCCTCGCACACCGCGCGCCAGTTCAAGCCCACACGGGGAAGCATGCCCAAACGCCGCAGCGCCAACAACTGGACACCCAGCTGTGCCACGCCGCCCAACATCACGCCCACGGCCAAGGCATAAATAGGAGGTACGCCCAACGATCCAAACCAAGGGCCGCCCCACCAAGCGGCCGCGATCATGGACAGGTTTAGCAATACAGGCGTGGCCGCCGGTACAGCAAAACGTTTCCAGGTGTTGAGCACCCCCGCAGCCAAAGCCACCAGAGACATAAAAGCGATGTAGGGAAACATGAACCGCGTCATCACCACAGCGAGCTCAAAACCTTGGGGTGATTGTTGCAAGCCACTGGCCATGGCCCACACCAACAACGGCGCGCCCACTACCCCCAAAACACTGGTGAGCAACAACGCCCACACAAGCAAAGTAGCCACTTGGTTGATCAGCGCATGGGTGGCCTCATCGCCATTCTTCTGACGACTGGCGGCCAAAACAGGCACGAAAGCCTGGCTGAAGGCACCTTCGGCAAACAAACGACGGAATAAATTGGGGATGCGAAACGCCACATTGAAGGCGTCAGTCAAGGCACTGGCCCCAAAAGTTGAGGCAATCAGCAGTTCCCGCATCAGGCCAGTGATGCGCGAGACCAGGGTCAGGCCCGAGACGATGGAGGCAGATTTGAACAGGGACACGACCGGAGTGTAGCGATTTGCTACAATCGCTGGCTTTGCTGACATCATCCTCAAACCATCAAGGAAACCATCATGGCTTCAGCCAAACCCAAGAAAAAGAACCCACGCCTGGCATCAGGCCGTAAACGCGTCCGTCAGGACATCAAAATCAACGCTGCCAACACCTCGTTGCGCTCCAAGTACCGCACTGCGGTGAAGAACGTCGAGAAAGCTGTCTTGGCGGGCGATAAAACCAAAGCGACCGAACTGTTTGCCAAGATGCAAGCCGTGGTGGACACGATTGCTGACAAAGGCATCTTCCACAAAAACAAAGCAGCACGCGACAAGAGCCGCTTGTCTTC
>CANGML010000244.1 GCA_947454585.1 Comamonadaceae bacterium | reverse complement strand
CGGGCATCGACCACGCCGTGCTTGCTTTGGCTTGTGCGTGGGCTTTCATCAACGCGCCTTCATCACGGCCTACCAACGCCACAAACTGGTGTTGCACCAACACGCGCGCCACCCCGGGGAGGGTTGCCAGCGCGTCGGTGTCTAAGTTGATCGGGCGGCTGTCGGGGTGCGGCCCGCGCAACACGCGGGCGTGCCACAGGTCTGGCAGGCGCAGGTCTTGAATGAAACCCGCACCCGTGAACTTGAGCCACAAGTCATCGCGTTGGGCGTTGACAGGTTCGGTGGGGATGTCGATGAGGGGGGTGTTCTCCTCATCCACACGCAGAGCCTGCCAACCCAGTGGGTTCGCGTGTGCCAGCGCGTGGTAGTTCACACCTTGGCCGGAGGGCGCGAGGAACATGCCGGCTTTGAGGCGCAACGTGTGCACGTCACAGGACAAGTGCCGTGCGGCGGCTTGCGCAAAGTGGCTGCGCACCACATCGCCCACGCGGCGCCACGCCTCGCCGCCGACTTCAATCGATTGGCTGCCTGCGGTGTAGCCCTCGTCGGGAGAGTTGGCGGTGTCGCCTGCGACCCAACGCACGCTCGAGGGGAGGATGCCCAAGGTCTCGCAGGCAATTTGTGTCAGAGCGGCAGAAATGCCTTGGCCCAATTCGACCTTGCCCGTGCGCAGCTCGCATGCCCCCTCGGGGGCAAACCGCAGCCATTGGTCCGCGCGGGGCGACAGGCTCAAGCTAGGGGAGCGCGCGGCCATGGTTCAAGTTCTTTTGTGCCAAGCGGACTGCACGCAAGATGCGTGCGTGGGCGCCGCAACGGCAGAGGTGGCGCGACAAGGTGTCACGGATCAGGGCCTCATCAGCTTCCGGGTGTTGCTGCAGCAAACCGGTGACGCGCATCAAGATGCCACTGCTGCAGTAACCACATTGCGCTGCTTGTTCATCGATGAACGCTTGCAGCACCCATCGACCGATGGGGTGCTCCGGCAATCCTTGGGCGGTCGCCACGTGACGGCCCTCGGCAGCCCAGACGGGGAGGCTGCAGGCGTTCTCGGCTTGGCCATCGACCAAGACGGTGCAAGCCCCGCAGTGTTCTGTGCCGCACCCAAAACGCACCGACGCATCGGTGCATTGCTCACGCAGCACGTGCAACAAAAAAGTCTGGGGCGCAGCCTCAAGCGTCACCGCTTGTTGGTTGTGTTGAAAGGTGGTCACAGCCCTGGCTTCCATTCAAGGGGCTCCGTGCTTGCCATGCTTGAGCCACCTGCGGTTCTTCATTTGATCTTGAACAGCTTCATGGCGTTACCGCCTTCAATCAGGCGGCGGTCGGCGGCGCTCAGGCGATTCACACCGGCGATCAAGCCACGTGGATCGTCTTCACCCATGTCGTAGGGGTAGTCGGTGCCGAGCATCACATGGTCGGCGCCGTAGCGGTCGATCAATTGCTTGAGCATGCGTGGGTCAAAGGTGATGGAGTCGAAATAGAACTTCTCCAAATAGCTCGAGGGCTTCTTCTTGATCACGGTGCGTGTGTCAGGACGTGCGCGCCAGGCGTGGTCCATGCGCGCCCAGTAGTGGGCGAGGAAGCCACCGCCGTGGGCGGCCAAGAACTTGATCTTGGGGTGACGCGCGACCACGCCATCAAAAATCAAATGGCTCACGGCCACCGTGGTTTCGAGGGGGTTGCCGATCACGTTGTTGAAGTAGTGGTTGCGCAGGCGATCACCTTGCGTGTAACCCAAGGGGTGCATGAAGATCACCGTGCCCAACTCATTGGCTTTGGCGAAAAACTTCTCTAGACCCAAGCTGGGGTCGGTGAGGTTCAAGCCGTTCACGTTGGTGTTGATTTCCACGCCACGCAAGCCCAGTTTCTTCACGCAGTATTCCAACTCTTGCACGGCCAACTCGGCGTTTTGCAAAGGCACCGATCCCATGCCGACAAAACGGTCGGGGTGCTGCGCCACCACGTTGGCAATGCCTTCGTTGACTTCGCGTGCCAACTCGGCGCCGTAGGCCGGTTCGGTGAAATAGAAGTAGTGGTAAGGCGCTGGCGCCACCGCTTGGATGTCCACCCCCATGCGGTCCATGTCTTTCAGACGCACATCAATGCCCATCAACTTGGGTGCGCGGTCCTTCATCTGTTTGACGTTGGTTTCGTTCGTCAAGTCATTGGCGAAGATCACGGTGGGGTCATACTGCGCGGCGTTCAGGTGCGCTGTTTTTTGGTTCACCACAGGGTTCAGGTAGTGGCAGTGCACGTCCACCACTTTGAGCTTGCCTTTGCTGTTGCGCACAGTTTTCTGGGTGCTGGACTTGGCGGTCACTTGCGTGCGGCTCTTGGCGGGTGCTTTGGTGGCCGCTTGGCTGGTGGCCGCAGAGGTGCGTGACATCCGCTCTGCCGCCGTGTGGTGGTGGGTGGGATCAACGCAGGCAGGAGAACAGGTGAAGAACATAAAAGCCTCTTGTAAAAAAGATTAAAAAATACCGAGATGCCGGGTGGCCAATTCTGGTTCAGCCTGGACTTGTTCGGCGGTGCCACTGAAAGCGACTTGGCCAATGTTGAGGACGACCAACTCGTCCGCCAATTCTTGTGCCACGAGGAAGTTTTGTTCGACCAGAATGATCGACAAGCCTTCATCTTTGAGTTTACGAATAGAGGCATTGACCTCTTGCACGATCAAGGGGGCCAAACCTTCGGAGGGTTCGTCCAGCAGCAACACATCGGGGTTGCCCATCAAGGCCCGGCCAATCACCAGCATTTGCTGCTCACCGCCCGACAAGGTGCCGGCACGTTGGCTGGCGCGAGACTTGAGCTGGGGGAACATCTCATACACGCGGTGCAAATTCCAAGGCGAGGCGGTGTCGCGACGTTGTGCGGCCACCTCCAAGTTTTCGCGCACGCTCAAGTTGGCAAACACGCGTCTTCCTTGCGGCACCAAGCGGATGCCTTGGCGTGCGATCGACTCCGGCGACAGCTTGTCGGTGCGTTTGCCGTTCAACAGAATTTCGCCACTGCTGGCTGTCAACAAGCCCGACAACGCCAACATGGTGGTGGTTTTACCTGCGCCATTTCGGCCGAGCAAAGCCAGCAACTGACCTTGCTTCAAAGAGAAGGAGACGCCGTGCAACACATGGCTGCTGCCGTAATGCGCGTGGACGTCGTGCAGCGATAAAAGTTCAGTGGCCAAGGTAGACCTCTCGTGTGCGCGGGTGGTTGACCACGGTATCGCGATCACCTTCCACAATCAAACTGCCGTAATGCAGGACTGAAATTTTTTCAGCAAAGGCCAAGGCCACATCCATGTCGTGTTCGATCATCACGATGG
>CANGML010000243.1 GCA_947454585.1 Comamonadaceae bacterium | reverse complement strand
CTTCGGCCACCAACAAGGCGCGTGCCATTTGCCAGCCTGCCACCAAATTCCCGGTGAGCATGAGGTAAGGCACGCTGCCTGCAAACACCGCATTGGGGCTGGCTTTGGCGCCGGCCACCACAAAGTCGACCACGCTCAAAAAGGCTTCGCGGGCGGCCTTCAAACGCGCCGCCACCGCCTTGGCGTTGGCGCTGCCGCTCTTGTGCAACTCAGCTTCGGTATGGGCAATTTGCGCGGCGATGCCTTTGGCCGTTTGGCCACCATCGCGGCCTGTTTTACGACCAATCAAGTCGTTGGCTTGAATCGCGGTGGTGCCTTCGTAAATCGTCAAGATCTTGGCGTCGCGGTAATACTGCGCGGCGCCCGTTTCCTCGATGAAGCCCATGCCGCCGTGCACTTGCACGCCCAGGCTGGTGACTTCCAAGCTCATCTCGGTGCTGAAGCCTTTGACCAAGGGGACCAAGAACTCATAGAAAGCCAAGTTTTCTTTGCGTGTGTCTGCATCGGGGTGATGATGCGAGGCGTCATACGCGGCAGCGGCCACAGTGGCCATGGCGCGGCAACCTTCGGTGTAGGCGCGCATGGTCATCAACATGCGTCGCACATCGGGGTGGTGAATGATGGGCGCACTGGTTTTCATGCTGCCATCCACAGGGCGGCTTTGCACGCGGTCACGCGAGAAGGCCACAGCCTTTTGGTAGGCGCGTTCGGCAATCGAGATGCCTTGCACACCGACGGCGTAACGCGCCGCGTTCATCATGATGAACATGTATTCGAGACCACGGTTTTCTTCACCGACCAAGAAGCCCACAGCACCGGGTCCGGTGCTGTCCGCAATACTGCCCACCATGCCGTCGCCATACTGCAACACCGCGGTGGGGCTGGCCTTGATGCCCATCTTGTGCTCGATGCTCACGCAGTGCACATCGTTGCGTGCACCAAGAGATCCATCTTTGTTCACCATGAATTTCGGCACCACAAACAAGCTGATGCCCTTCACGCCTTCTGGCGCACCTTGCACGCGGGCCAACACCAAATGGATGATGTTTTCCGCCATGTCGTGCTCACCATAGGTGATATAAATTTTGGTGCCAAAGACTTTATATGTGCCATCTGGCAAAGGCTCGGCGCGGGTGCGTACCGCTGCCAAATCAGAGCCTGCTTGGGGCTCCGTCAAGTTCATGGTGCCGGTCCACTCGCCAGAAATGAGTTTCTCGAGGTACGTGGCTTTGAGTTCATCAGAGCCTGCGGTGAGCAAGGCCTCAATCGCGCCATCGGTCAACATGGGGCACAAAGCAAAACTCATGTTGGCGGAGTTGAGCATTTCGCCGCAGGCCGCACCAATCGTCTTGGGCAAACCTTGGCCGCCAAAGTCAGCAGGGTGCTGCAAGCTTTGCCAGCCCCCTTCGCAGTACTGTTGGTAGGCCTCTTTGAAGCCGGGCGTGGTGGTGACGTGGCCGTCTTTGAAGAACGAGGGGTTCTTGTCGCCTTCCCAGTTCAAAGGCACCAGCACCGACTCATTCAGCTTCGCACACTCTTCAAGCACGGCTTGCGCGGTTTCAACGCCCATGTCTGCAAAGGCAGGGATTTGCGCCACTTGCTCTAGGCCAGCCAAGTGTTCCATGTTGAACACCATGTCTTTGATGGGGGCGATGTAACTCATGCGAGTGCCTTTTCAAATAATGTTTAAAGCGCAGCAACTAATTCGGGCACAGCCACAAACAGATCAGCCTCCAAGCCAAAGTCGGCCACGCTGAAGATGGGTGCTTCGGGGTCTTTGTTGATCGCCACGATCACCTTGCTGTCTTTCATACCCGCCAAGTGTTGGATGGCGCCGCTGATGCCACAGGCCACATACAACTGAGGGGCGACGATCTTGCCGGTTTGACCGACTTGCAAATCGTTGGCCGCGTAGCCTGCGTCCACTGCGGCACGGCTGGCACCGATCGCAGCACCGAGCTTGTCGGCTAATGGAATCATGACTTCGTTGAACTTTTCAGAACTGCCCAAGGCGCGACCACCTGAGACGATGATCTTGGCTGCCGTCAATTCAGGGCGGTCATTCTTGGTGACTTCACGCCCCACAAAGCTACTCTTGCCGGAGTCAGTCGCAGCAACAACCGTTTCGACTGGGGCAGTGCCACCTGTGGCAGCCGCTGCATCAAAGCCCGTGGTGCGCACGGTGATGACTTTGATGGCATCGCGCGATTGCACCGTGGCAATCGCATTGCCGGCGTAGATGGGGCGCTCAAAGGTGTCGGGGCTATCGACTTGGGTGATGTCGCTGATTTGGCCTACGTCCAACTTGGCGGCCACGCGAGGCGCCACATTCTTGCCACTGGCTGTGGCGGGGAACAGGATGTGGGTGTAGTTGCTAGCGATGGCGAGCACCTGGGCGGCGACGTTCTCAGCCAAACCAGCTTCCAGCGTGGCGCCATCGGCGTGGATGACTTTGCTCACGCCGGCGATGTGCGCAGCAGCCGCTGCAGCGGCACCTGCGTTGTGACCTGCGACCAGCACATGCACGTCAGCGCCAATGGCAGCTGCGGCAGTGATGGTGTTCAAGGTGGCGCCTTTGATGCTGGCGTTGTCGTGTTCTGCAATAACGAGGGATGTCATGGTCGTATGTCCTGCGCTTGTGTTCTTAAATAACTTTGGCCACGTTCTTGAGCTTGTCCACCAAAGTGGCGACGTCTGGCACCTTGATGCCGGCGCTCCGCTTGGCGGGCTCTGTCACTTTGAGGGTCTGGATGCGAGGGGCCACATCGACGCCGAGGTCTTCGGGCTTGAAGATATCGAGTTGCTTTTTCTTGGCCTTCATGATGTTGGGCAAGGTCACGTAGCGGGGCTCGTTCAAGCGCAAATCGGTGGTGATCACGGCAGGCAGGCTGACCGAGAGGGTTTCCAAACCACCATCGACTTCACGGGTCACGCTGGCTTTGTCTGCCGTCAACTCCACCTTAGAGGCGAAGGTGGCTTGCGGCATATCAGCCAAGGCCGCCAACATCTGGCCGGTTTGGTTGCAGTCGTCGTCAATTGCTTGTTTACCCAGAATCACCAGGCCGGGTTGCTCTTTGTCCACCAAGGCCTTGAGCAGTTTGGCTACCGCCAGGGGTTGCAGCTCTTGCGTGGTTTCAACCAAGATGCCTCGGTCAGCGCCAATCGCCATGGCCGTGCGCAAGGTTTCTTGGCATTGGGTGACGCCACAAGACACAGCAATCACCTCGGTGACCACGCCCTTTTCTTTGAGGCGAACCGCTTCTTCCACCGCGATCTCGTCAAAGGGGTTCATGCTCATTTTGACGTTCGCAATGTCAACGCCCGAGTTGTCT
>CANGML010000242.1 GCA_947454585.1 Comamonadaceae bacterium | reverse complement strand
TGCAAGCCCTTGGCGCGCATCGTCAGCCACGCCACGCATGCGCAAGAGCCTGAATGGTTTGCCACAGCGCCCGTCGGCGCCACGCAAAAAGCCTTGGCCAAAGCAGGTTGGAAAGTCGAAGACGTAGACCTGTGGGAAGTCAACGAAGCCTTCGCCGTCGTGCCCATGGCCTTGATGAAAGAGCTTCACGTGTCGCACGACAAGGTCAACGTCAATGGCGGCGCCTGTGCCTTAGGTCATCCGATCGGCGCATCGGGCGCACGCATCATGGTCACGTTGATTCATGCGCTCAAAGCGCGTGGCCTTAAAAAAGGCTTGGCTACGCTGTGTATTGGTGGCGGCGAAGGCACAGCCGTTGCCTTGGAACTGATTTAAGGTTTCGTCATGTCGACCGCACTCATCATTGGCGCATCGCGTGGCATCGGTCTAGAGTTGGTTCGTCAGTACGTAGCCGACGGCTGGCGCGTCATGGCCACGGCACGCGACGATGCAGGGCGTGACCGCATCCAAGCGCTGGGTGCCCAATGCTTGCGCGTCGATGTGGCGAACCCCAGCAGCGTCAGTGCGCTCGCGTGGATGCTCGATGGCGAGAAGCTCGACCTCGCCTTGTATGTGGCGGGCGTCATGGACCGCAACTCGGCCCATACCCCGCCCACGCAAGATGCGTTCGACCGCGTCATGCACACCAACGTCATGGGCGCGATGATGGTCATCCCCCAAGTGGCGCCCATGGTCGAAGCGGCCGAGGGTGTGCTCGCCTGCCTCAGCAGCGTGATGGGCAGCTTGCAAGGCACGCACAGCAGTGATGCGGCGTTGTACCGCATCAGCAAAACCGCGCTCAACATGGTGGTGCGCACCTCGCAACCGGAGTACCCACGCGCCCGCATGGTGGCCCTGCACCCGGGCTGGGTGCAAACCGACATGGGCGGGGCCCATGCCACGCTCACCGCAGCGCATGCCGTGACACGCCTGCGCCACACGCTGGCGCACATCACACCCGCACAAGCGGGGCAGTTTCTGTCTTATGACGGCAGCACCATTCCTTGGTGATGCTGTTGCGCGTTGGCTAACTCATTCACTTCATAACGGATCGCGACATGTTGCTCACCCCCGACCAAACCATGATTCGCGATGCCGTGCGCGACTTTGCCCAGCAAGAGCTCTGGCCCCATGCGGCCCAGTGGGACAAAGAACATACCTTTCCGCATGAGGTGCACCAAGGCTTGGCCGCGCTGGGTGCCTATGGCATTTGTGTACCCGAAGACTTGGGCGGCGCAGGCTTGGACTACACCACGCTGGCGATTGTTTTAGAAGAAATCGCCGCCGGTGATGGCGGCACCAGCACAGCGATCAGCGTGACCAACTGCCCCGTCAACGCCATCCTCATGCGCTACGGCAATGACGCACAGAAAAAGACATGGCTCACTGAACTGGCGCAAGGCCGCATGCTGGGTGCGTTTTGTTTGACCGAGCCCCATGTGGGCTCAGATGCATCGGCCTTGCGCACCACCGCGACAAAAGAGGGCGACCACTACGTCATCAACGGTGTCAAGCAATTCATCACCAGTGGCAAAAACGGCCACGTCGCCATCGTCATCGCCGTGACCGACAAAGGCGCAGGCAAAAAAGGCATGAGCGCGTTCATCGTGCCCACCGACGCACCCGGCTACCAAGTGGCGCGCCTCGAAGACAAACTCGGCCAGCACAGCAGCGACACCGCACAAATCAACTTCGACAACTGCCGCATTCCTGCTGAGAACCTGATTGGCTCCGAGGGCGAGGGCTACAAAATCGCCTTGTCTGCCTTGGAAGGCGGACGCATCGGCATTGCCGCGCAAAGCATTGGCATGGCGCGCAGCGCGTTTGAAGCAGCGCTGCAGTACAGCAAAGAGCGCGTGAGTTTTGGCACCGCCATCTTCAACCACCAAGCCGTGGGCTTTCGCTTGGCCGATTGCGCCACGCAACTCGAAGCCGCGCGTCAGCTCATGTACCACGCGGCCAGCTTGCGCGATGCAGGTCTGCCCTGTTTGAAAGAAGCGGCCATGGCCAAACTCTTTGCCAGCGAGGTGGCTGAACAGGTGTGCAGCGCGGCCATCCAAACCTTGGGGGGTTATGGTGTGGTGAACGACTTCCCTGTCGAACGTATCTACCGCGATGTGCGCGTGTGCCAAATTTATGAGGGCACCAGCGACGTGCAAAAAATCATCATTCAAAGGGCGCTTGCCTAATGTCCTTCGCCACCACCCACACCGCCACGCTGTTGAAATACGGCGGCATCAGCTTCATTGCCGGCGCCGTCAATCACGGCATGTTCAGCGAGATCCGCTCGGTCATCACGGCCTTGTTTGGCGTGTGTTTTTATTTACTCGGCGCTTGGCTTGAGATGCGCGTGCAAGATGACCCGCGCATGAGCTGGGCCAATGTCTTGGGCGTGGGCATTGTGTCGTCCATTGGCTTGGGCTTTTTCACCGGCGGTTTGCAGCACTTCCCCGATTCACCTGATCGCAGCGTGTGGGTGGTGCCCTTGGGCTTTGCCTTGAGTTTGTTGGCCATGTACTCCATGGATTGGCGCACCCGCATGTCGATCAATCGACTCATCACCTATGCCTTGTTTTCCATCGCGGTGGTCTCGGCCTGTTCGGCTGTGGCGTGGATGCAGCTGGTGGGGCAAGCCGGGGATGGGCACAGCCATTCACATGGCGAGGCTGCAGTGCCCCAGCAAGAAACGCAGGTGGCGACACGCAGCATGACGGTGACCCTCAGTGACGACATGCGCTTTACCCCTGCCAACTGGCAAGCCACCTCGGGAGAAACCGTGCGCATCCAACTGGTGAACGCCGGCAAAGTGCGCCACGAGTTCGTCATCGGCACAGAGGCGGAATTGAAGGCGCATGCTGAGGACATGAAAAAGCCCAAGGCAGACCATCACCACCATGGCGCCAATGCGGTCAGCGTCCCTCCAGGTGCCACGGGTGAGTTGGTGTGGACGTTCACCGATGCGGGTGTCGTGCACATCGCCTGCTTTGAGCCCGGCCACTACGACGCTGGCATGCGCGGCACTATTTCGGTGTTGCCCTAATTCTTGGTGCCGCAGATGACGGCATCTGTCGCCTGCCCCTGCGCACGCTTGGGTACCAACAAGCGCCCAGTGGCTTATGTCGACTGCTGTGGCCGCTTCGTTGAGGATTTCGACACCACACCCGCGCCCGATGCAGAGCACCTGATGCGATCGCGCTACAGCGCCTTTGTGTTGCTGCGTGCTGATTATTTGTTAGCCACATGGCACAGCAGCGCGCGACCTACTTCGCTGGACTTGGATGCGCAAGCGAAGTGGCTGGGTCTTGAGGTGCGG
>CANGML010000241.1 GCA_947454585.1 Comamonadaceae bacterium | reverse complement strand
CGTTTTTCATGAAAACAATATTACCGTTTATTCATGACAAATATATGTCACATCGCTGTCACGGACGGCCCTTAAAGTATTCATTAATTATTTGAGTGAGGACCGTATGAACACCTTTGACGAAAACGACCAACGCAATCACCCTCGGCCAGAAGACACCGAATTTTCTAAAATGGTGGACAACGTGTTGAGCCGCAGACAACTGCTGGGGGCTGCTGGGGCAGGCTTGGGTCTTTTCTTCGGCGGTCAAGGTTTGGCGTATGCGGCCAATACCTCTGCAAACATGGGGCCGCGTATCGGTTTCAAACCCGTTGCGGCCAACAGCCTCGATACGGTCTCGGTCCCTATTGGCTACGAATGGCGTGTACTGGCTTCTTGGGGGGACACTATTTTTCCCGGTGGGGCACCGTTTGACCCCGTCACGCGCGGAACAGCGACCAGTCAAAGCACGTCGATCGGCGACAACAACGATGGCATGAGCTTTTTTAGCCTTGGTGCAGACCACGGCGTGATTGCTGTCAACAACGAATACGCCAATTACGAGTACTTGTTTACAAATGGACGTTGCAACAGCCTTGAGGACACGCGTAAAGCACAGGCAGCGCACGGCGTGAGTGTGTTTGAGGTGCGTCGTACAGCCGGTGTCTGGACGCTACAACCACATGCTCGCCTGAACAGACGCATCACCGCCACGACTGAGATGCGTTTGAGCGGCCCCGCTGCAGGCAGCGCATGGCTGAAAACCCAAGCAGATCCTACCGGCACGGTGGCCTTGGGCACGTTCAACAACTGTGCCAATGGCCGCACGCCTTGGGGCACTTATTTGACTTGCGAAGAAAACTTCAATGGTTACTTTGGCAGCGCTGAAAGTGTGCCCGATCAAGCGGCCTTTAAGCGCTATGGCATCAGTGCGAAAGGAGCAGGATTGAACTGGTATCCCTTCGATCCCCGCTTCGATGTGGCGAAAAACCCCAATGAACCCAACCGATTTGGCTGGGTGGTGGAAATTGACCCGATGGATCCCAACAGCACGCCCATCAAGCGCACCGCTTTGGGCCGCCTCAAGCATGAAAACGCCGAAGTGGTGGTGAATGCGGACGGCCATGTGGTGGTTTACATGGGGGACGATGAAAAAGGTGAGCACATTTACAAATTTGTGTCCGCCAAAAAGTGGGATGCCAAGAACCCATCTGCCAATCGTGATCTGCTGGATGAAGGCACTTTGTATGTGGCGCGTTTCTCAACCGTCGATGGCAAAGCACAAGGCGAGGGCGAATGGCTAGCGTTGACCCACGGTAAAAACGGCCTGACTGCAGAGGCGGGCTTCCATGACCAAGCCGAGGTCTTGGTGCATACGCGCTTGGCCGCCACGGTGGTGGGTGCCACCACCATGGACCGTCCCGAGTGGATTGCGGCACACCCCACACAAGCACAGGTCTATGTGACGCTGACCAACAACAGCGACCGGGGGGAGAAAACGAACCAAGCCGTGAACGGCCCCAACCCACGTGCCAAAAACGTGTATGGCCAAATCGTGCGTTGGACGCCCAAAGGCAACGACCACACATCGCACCACTTCACATGGGACATTTTTGCTCTGGCGGGCAACCCTACGCAGCACAACGATGCGTATGCGGGTTCTGCCAACATCACGCCCGACAACATGTTCAACAGCCCCGATGGTTTGGCATTTGACCGAGAGGGTCGTTTGTGGATACAAACCGATGGCGATTACAGCAACGCCAAAGACTTCGCCGGCATGGGCAACAACCAAATGCTGTGTGCCAACCCGGTGACGGGTGAGATCAAGCGCTTCATGGTGGGGCCTGTGGCCTGCGAAATCACAGGCATTGCGTTCACCCCCGATCAACAAACCATGTTTGTGGGCATTCAACATCCAGGGGAGAAGCTCGCACCATCGCATTTTCCGCAACGGGGTGATGCCGTCCCACGTTCGTCCATCGTGGCCATTTCACGCCGGGATGGTGGCGTGGTGGGGACTTGAGGATTTAAGCCTGCAAGGCGTCCAGCATGGCGCATATTTGCGCCATGCTGGGGCGCTGGGTGGGGGTGTCGTGTAGGCACTGTTGCGCGAGTTCGACCAAGACCTTGTGCTGACTGGCCTCTTTCAGCGCGGCGTTGCAATGCGCAGCCAGTTCTTCCAGCAAACACCCCAAAGCGCGTACTTCGATGTTTTCGAGGTCTTGGGCCTGTGCTGCATGGCTTAGATCAAAAAACGAAGCGGCACCCAAGTCACTCAGTAGCGCATCACCTTGGGTCGTGTGCAAGATGTTGTGCGCGTACAAGTCGCCATGCATGATGCCGCGAACGTGCAGGTGTTGGGCAGCCGAAGCGATGCCTTGTGCCACACGCACGGTCGCAGGCCAGTTCAGGCGTTTGTCTGCGGCATACACATCGCGGGTGCAGCTCTCCAGGCTAGGGGGGCCAGCGAGGTTGACAAAATGAGGCGCAATCAGTGGCATGACCATGGCTTGCTTTTGCTGCGGATGCGCGGTCACGCGCGCGAGGGCGGAGACCAAGTGCCGGTGCTCGCCTGCGTGCAGGCAGGCGGCCATTTCGCAGTCGGGCAGTCCATCGCTGGTCACGGCACCTTTGAATAGCTTCACGGCCACCGCCTCTTTGCCGGTTTCGTGGTGCCACGCGGCTTGATGAATCAAGCCCGAGGCGCCTTCGCCCAGCAGCTGCTGCAGCTGCAAGCGTTGCCACGTGATCAGCGGGGTGGAGGCTTGGGCCAAGGCACGTGCTTCAAGTGTTTGCGTGAACGGGTTACCCGCAAACGCCAGCCATGTGAGGCGTGGCATATGCAGCAGCCACGCGGGCAGTTCGGTCAGTTGGTTGGCTGAAATGCGCAGCAGTTCTAGGCGTGTGCAGCGGGCCAACGCGGGGGGCAAGGCGAGGAGTTGATTGCCTGCCAGCATCAACTTTTGGAGGTGCGTGCAATCGCCGATGCTTGCAGGCAGCGACGAGAGCGCATTGTCCGTGAGGATCAGCCAGCGCAGCAGCGGTGGCAAAGCATGGGCTGATACGTGCACGATGCGGTTGGCCTTGAAGCCGACCATGCTGAGTTGCGGGCATTGGCCCAACACGTCAGGCAGCTCGGTGAACGCGTTGTCGGAGCAAAAGATCACGCGCAACTTGTACAAGCGTGGCAAGTCGTCGGGCAAGCTGCTGAGCTGGTTGCCAGACAAATCCAAAATTTCGAGCGAGTCCGCGAGATCAAAAATTTCACGCGGAAATGCAGTCAAGTCACCGCGCAGTTGTAAGCGCTGGATGCCTGCCAGTTCGCCAGCTCGGAGTTGTTCAAGGGTATGCATGACGCAATGCAAGCTTTCAAAGCG
>CANGML010000240.1 GCA_947454585.1 Comamonadaceae bacterium | reverse complement strand
GCAAGACATGGGTTTGCTCGAGTTGGATTTGCCGCCAATTCAGCTGCACGCCAGCACCCAAACCGACATTCGTACCCCCGAGAAAGCCCGTTTCATGCAAGACGTGGGCTTTTCGCAAATTGTGTTGGCGCGTGAGCTGACCTTGCCCCAAATCAAAGCCATCCACAACGTCCTCGATGCTGAGCGCTGCAAATTGGAGTTCTTTGTGCACGGTGCTTTGTGCGTGGCCTACAGCGGCCAGTGCTTCATCAGCCATGCCCACACCGGGCGCAGCGCCAACCGCGGCGACTGCAGCCAAGCCTGCCGATTGCCCTACCACGTCACTGATGCCCAAGGCCGCTTCATCGCGCATGACAAACACGTGCTGTCGATGAAAGACAACAACCAAAGCGAGAACCTCGCGGCCTTGGTGGATGCCGGTGTGCGCAGCTTCAAAATTGAAGGCCGCTACAAAGACATGGCCTATGTGAAAAACATCACCGGTCACTACCGCGTGTTGATGGATGAGTTGATGCAAGCGCGCCAATATTCCACAGACCCCGCGCGTCCGCCGCTGAGTCGCGCCTCGAGTGGCAACACCACGCTCTACTTCACGCCCAACCCCGAACAAAACTTCAACCGCGAATTCACCGATTACTTTGTGCAAGGCCGCAAAGAGGATATCGGCGCGTTTGACTCGCCCAAAAACCCAGGCATCGTGCTCGGCGAAGTCATGGCCACAGGCCCGAATTGGCTCGAAGTCCAGACCTATGACAAAGATGCCGTGCTGCACAACGGCGATGGCCTGTGCTACTACGACCTGCAAAAAGAGCTGGTGGGTGTGGCCATCAACCGCGCCGAGCTCAGCCCTAAAAAAGGCCCTCAAAAAAACATCTGGCGTTTGTTCCCCAAAGACCCGATCGAGGGCTTTCGCGACCTGCGCGCAGGCATGGTGATCAACCGCAACCGTGACATGGATTGGGTGCGTGGGCTCGAGAAAACCTCCAGCGAACGCCGCATCGGCGCATGGGTGGAATTGGCAGAGACAGCGCAAGGCTTTGCGCTCAAGCTCACCGACGAAGATGGTCATAGCGCCACCGCCACCCTCGCCTACAGCAAAGAACTGGCCAAAGACGCGGTACGCAATGAGGCCAGTTTGCGCGAGCACCTGAGCAAATTTGGCGCCACGGTGTTTGAAGTGCTGAACCTGCAAATCAACCTGAGCCAGCCTTGGTTTGTGCCTGCCTCTTCGCTTAATGCGTTGCGCCGCGATGCAGTGGCAGCCCTAGAGCAGGTACGTTTAGAGGCCTACACACGGCCACAGCGCGCCACTGCTGTGGCGCCGCCGGTGAGTTACCCCGAAGACTCGCTCACCTACCTCGCCAACGTCTTCAACCAAAAAGCCCATGACTTTTACGCCAAACATGGCGTGAAAGTGATTGAAGCGGCTTATGAAAGCCATGAGGAGTTAGGCGAAGCCAGCCTCATGATCACCAAACACTGCGTGCGTTTCAGCATGAGCCTGTGCCCCAAGCAAGCCAAGGGGGTGACCGGCGTTCAAGGCACGGTCAAGGCGGAGCCCTTGATGCTCATCAACGGCAGCGAAAAACTGACCTTACGCTTTGACTGCAAGCCCTGCGAAATGCATGTGGTGGGCAAGATGAAAAAATCGGTGCTCAACCAACGCGTCAAAGAGATGACGGAGTCACCGATCGCGTTTTACAAAACGCGGCTTTAATCGGTCAAGTGCAGGCCCTGCCAATTAATCAGCAATCAATAAGTTGGTTAGATATTTACCCCGCGTATCACGGTAAATATCAAAGTCTTTGTCAATCGACACCACATAAACAATGCTGCGTCTTGCCGCTGTTTCAGCAATAGATGCATCTGCTAAGTCCAGCGGCAAGTCAGCAAAGCGCTGGCTGATTTCAACCACTTTGGCTAGGCTCCAGTTGTCTGGTGTATCGACCACGACCCCACCTTGTTCTACCCATGACAAGAAATCAAGCGCGGCATGGTTATGAATCCGCCTAGCCAACAGCGCACACACTTCGGTCAAAACGGGCCAAGTGGTCACCAAACGAACTTGCTCGTTGGTTTGTAGCCATGCCAGCACGCGTGCATGCCAGTTGTCGGCACTGTTGAACAAGGCTAGCAAAGGCCCACTGTCGATCAGCGCTTCACGTGCTGATCGGATGGCCAAGTACGATGGACTGGCCTCTTCTAGGGGCAATGAATTGCTTGCCATTTCAGTGACGCTTACTGCCCCACGCCTCTGCCAATTCGGCTTTGCGGTTTTGCGCCAAATCGGCAGGCCCTTGGTAGAGGCCAAAGCGGTTTTTGCCTAGTTGCCAAGCGGAAATGGTCTCGGGCTCTCTGGCTAAGTAGGCTGTTAAGGCATCGCGCATGACTTCGCTCAGGCTACGACCTTCTTTGGCGCAGCGCTGACGAAGTGCGTTTTCTAAATCAATAGGCAGTTTGACAGTGGTTGTCATCGTCGACTCTTTTTGGGGTAATACGTTAATTATTACCCAGTCGACCCTGTCCATCAACAACTATTTAACCCACCCATTGGCGCGCATTACGCCACATCCGCATCCAAGGACTGAACGCCTCGATGCCGCCTGACGCGCCCAAGTCGGTCCAACTCATTTGCACATTGCGGAACACACGCTCGGGGTGCGGCATCATGGCGGTAAAGCGCCCATCCGCCGTGGTGACCGCGGTCAAGCCACCCGCGCTGCCGTTGGGGTTGAACGGATAGGCTTCGGTGGCGGCGCCGTGGTTGTTGACAAAGCGCATGGCGGGCAGCACGTGGGCCGCATCACCGCGTTGTGTGAAGTTGGCAAAGCCTTCACCATGAGCAACAGCAATAGGCAGACGCGCACCGGCCATGCCTGCAAAGAACAGTGAAGGTGATGCGAGCACCTCCACCATCGAGAGACGCGCTTCAAAGCGCTCGCTTAGGTTGGTGGTGAAGCGCGGCCAGTGTTCTGCGCCGGGAATGATGTCGGCCAATTCGGCAAACATTTGGCAGCCGTTGCACACGCCCAAACCGAAGGTGTCGGTGCGTGCAAAAAACGCTTGCATTTGTTCGGACAACACGGGGTTGAAGGTGATGCTGCGCGCCCAACCGATGCCTGCACCCAAGGTGTCGCCGTAGCTAAAGCCGCCGCACGCCACCAAACCTTTGAAGTCTTGCAGTTTGGCGCGGCCTGTTTGCAGGTCGGTCATGTGCACGTCATACGCGTCAAAGCCCGCTTCGGCAAAGGCATAGGCCATCTCGACATGTGAGTTAACGCCCTGCTCGCGTAACACCGCCACCTTGGGTTTGACGCCTGTGTTGATGAACGGCGCGGCCACGTTGTCAGTGATACCTGCTGGCACAT
>CANGML010000239.1 GCA_947454585.1 Comamonadaceae bacterium | reverse complement strand
GCAACATTGGGCGCTAGCCCGCGACCTCGAGCTGTGTGTGTTCGATGAACGGGGCCTTGGCAATGGTCGTCTGTTGCCGGCGGGGCCTTTGCGTGAATCCTGGCCTCGGCCAAGTTCGCGTACCAAGTCGTTCAAGCCTGCCAGTGCTTGCTGGGTCATCCAAACGGGGGGCAAGCCTGATGCCCACTCGTTGGCTGTGCAGCGACGTTTGGCCGACATTGCACAACAGGCCAATGGCGCGCAACGATCCCTTCAAAGCTGGGGTAATTCCCCGGTGCAAGCCTTGGCTGGCATAGCCAAACCCGAGGTGTTCTTTGCCATGCTGAGAGACAAAGGTTTGACGCTGAGCCGCACCCATGCGCTGCCCGATCACGCTGACTTGCAGGACTTGCCTGCTGATCTCTTCAAGGCAGATGTGCTGTGCACCGAAAAAGATGCGGTCAAACTTTGGCCTAAACACCCCAACACTTGGGCCGTGCCGCTCATCACCACCTTACCCGCTGAACTGCTGCAGGCGCTGGACCTGTTCCTGGCCTGCGCTGACCACACAAAGTTATCATCCACGCATGGACAACAAACTGCTTGAACTCTTGGTCTGCCCCGTCACCAAAGGACCGCTTGACTACCACCGTGACACGCAAGAGCTGATCTCGCGCAGTGCGCGTTTGGCCTATCCCATTCGAGATGGCATTCCCGTCTTGCTAGAGAACGAGGCCCGTCCTTTGACTGACGCTGAGTTGGAAAGCTGAATGTCTTTTTGTGTTCTGATCCCTGCGCGCATGGCCTCTTCGCGCTTGCCCAACAAGCCCTTAGCAGACATTGCCGGATTGCCCATGGTGGTTCGGGTCGCTCAGCGCGCCAAGCGTTCAGGCGCTTCACGCGTTGTGGTGGCGGCTGATGACGCACGCATTGTTGATGCATGCCAAGCCCATCAAATCGAGACTGTCCTGACCCGAACCGACCACCCCTCTGGCAGTGACCGGTTGGCTGAGGCCTGTGATTTACTCGGGTTACAAGACACCGAGGTCGTCGTCAATGTGCAAGGCGATGAGCCTCTGATAGATACCGCCTCCATAGATGCGGCGGCCGAATTGCTACAAACGCGTGGTGACTGCAGCATGAGCACATTGGCCCATGCGATCGATAACGTGGCCGACTTTGCTAATCCCAATGTGGTCAAGGTCGTGCTGGATGCCCGTCAAACGGCGTTGTACTTCAGCCGTGCACCCATTGCTTGGTGGCGCGATGGCTTTGCCCATGGGGTCACAACACTCCCCAACCCTGCCCCGCTGCGTCATATTGGCCTTTATGGCTACCGTGTTGGTTTTTTACGTGAGTTCCCCAAATTGGCGCAAGCGCCGATTGAAATCACAGAGTCGCTAGAGCAGTTGCGGGCCATGTGGCATGGCCATCGCATTGCTGTTCACGTCACCGACCACTCACCCGGCCCAGGCGTGGATACGCCGGAAGATTTGGCACGCGTTCGCACATTTTTCTAAGCGTAAACGTCAGGCTCTCGAAGGGGAGCCCGTGCTATCCTCACATAAGTAATAAAACGTAGAGATCAAAACAGGACCAAGCATGAGACTCATTTTGTTGGGCGCCCCAGGTGCCGGTAAAGGCACACAGGCCACCTTCATTTGCCAAAAATATGGCATTCCTCAAATCTCAACCGGCGACATGCTGCGCGCCGCTGTGAAAGCCGGTACAGCCTTGGGCATTGAAGCTAAAAAGGTGATGGATGCTGGTGGTTTGGTCAGCGATGACTTGATCATCAACTTGGTCAAAGAACGCATTGCCCAACCTGACTGTGCCCAAGGCTTTTTGTTCGATGGTTTTCCCCGCACCATCCCACAAGCCGATGCCATGAAAGCAGCCGGCGTGAAGCTTGATTACGTCCTAGAAATTGACGTCCCCTTTGATGCGATCATTGACCGCATGAGTGGCCGCCGAGCCCATGTGGCCAGCGGTCGCACGTACCATGTCAAATTCAACCCACCTCAAGTTGAAGGCAAAGACGATGTGACAGGGGAACCCCTGATCCAACGTGACGATGACAAAGAAGAAACGGTCAAAAAACGTTTGGATGTTTACAGCGCCCAGACCCGTCCCTTAGTCGACTACTACTCCGGTTGGGCCAAAACTGACGCGGTCTCAGCCCCCAAGTACCGTGCAATCAGTGGCACGGGCTCGGTTGAAGAAATCAAAGAGCGTGCCTTCCAAGCCCTCGCCGCTTGATACACGGCTAGATTGAAAAAAGCCACCCTGCGGGTGGCTTTTTTACGTCTGTTGCAAACTTAGCATATGCAAGATCAAGGCAATGCGGGCCTGTACCGGAGTCAAGTTGCCCGCATGCGGAAAGACATCCCCCTTGCGCGTTTGAACGCCCCCCCAGGCACAACGCGAGGCGCGCAGCACAAAGGCACCCTGGCCTCGCGCCTCCATCAATGCCGACTCCAACGCTTGATGCACCGTGCCATTCCCGGTTCCGGCAACAACAAAACCAGCGGGGGGGTCCTGTGCCATCAATGCGCGCACGTCACGGCCATCTGCCCCGCTGTGGCTGTAAATTAACAACACCCGCGGCCATTCAGTGGCGTCAAGCAGCTGAGCCAAACTGGGCGTCTGAAGTGACGTGCCTGACTCAGGCAGCACGTGTGACGTGAATGGGTTGCGCCACTGGCTATTCGTTTTTTGAACGGCATGACCCCGATGAACTTGGCCTGCACAGACCAAGGACACGCCGCAAGCTGCATCGCTTGCCACCCAAGCCAAGGCATCACGCAAATTACCGGGTCCATCGGCGTCTGGGGCATTTGCAGGCAGCATGGCGCAAGTCAGGGCAATCGGCTTTGCCATAGGACTAACAGCAGACAACAAGTAAGCCGTTTCCTCAACCGTGTCGGTCCCGTGCGTGATGACCACGCCTTGCACATCCGCCAGTGATAACCAGTGTGTGAGACGACGAAGCAAACTTTGCCAAATCGCAAACGTCATGTCTTTGCTATCGACCTGAACGACTTGTTCGGTCACCACGTCATAACCCTTTAGATCCATCCCAGCCACCAAATCATCAACACTGACCTGCCCCGCTTGGTAATGCTGGGGCTGTTCAGCGTCGTTAGCCCAGCCTGCAATCGTGCCGCCTGTGGCTAAAACAACAATTTTTTTGGTTTTTTTTACATGCATCGCTTGCCAAACGCAAAAAGCTGGTTAAAAATACAGTTACTGGATGTGTAAACAGTTATACATCTTCCCAGCCCACATTGTGCAGGAGCCGACCGATGATTGAAATGCCCAAACTCACACCCCGCCAACAGCAGATTCTGGAATTGATTCAATCCGCCATTGCCAACACAGGCTCGCCCCCGACCCGCGCAGAAATTGCCAACGAGCTCG
>CANGML010000238.1 GCA_947454585.1 Comamonadaceae bacterium | reverse complement strand
GGTACCAGACTACGGCATTGAGTTTGTTGACTTAGAGATAGATGACCACCAGCCCTACCCCGTGGCGGTGCGCATCAGGTATGTCGCAGGCCCACGCCTAGGTGAAGTGCGCACCGTGCGCACCAAATACTTGGTCGGTGGCGATGGTGCACGCAGCAACGTGCGCGCAGCGCTGGGCCACAAGCTAGAGGGGGATGCCGCGTTGCATGCATGGGGCGTGATCGATGTGCTGTGCAACACGGACTTCCCTGACTTTCAAGTCAAGTGCTCGATCCAATCGCACAGCGCAGGCAATATCTTGTTGATTCCACGCGAAGGCGGCTATCTTTCAAGGCTGTATGTCGATCTGGGTAACCAAGATGAACACGATGCCGGCGAGATCCGCAAGACCAGCCTGGACGACATCATTCGCCGCGCCAATGCCATCCTGCACCCCTACTCGCTCGACGTGAAGAGCATCGCCTGGTGGTCGGTCTACGAGGTGGCACACCGGGTCACAACGGGCTTTGACAACGTGCCCGCTGAACGCGCCGGACAACAGCACCCACGCGCGTTCATCATGGGGGACGCCTGTCACACACATTCCGCCAAGGCGGGTCAAGGCATGAACGTGTCGATCCAAGATGGCTGGAACCTGTCTTGGAAACTTGCGGCGGTCTTGGAAGGTCGAGCGCCCGAGTCCCTGCTCGACACCTACTCGGCCGAGCGCCGTGTGATCGCCCAAGACCTCATCAACTTCGACAAGGAATGGTCCACCCTCATGGCCCGCCCCGTCGACGAATGGGATGACCCGCAAGACTTGGCGCGCTGGTATGAAAAAACCATCGAGTTCCCCATGGGGTTCATGACCCAGTACCCCAAGAACCAGATCGTTGCAGACGCTGAGCACCAACACCTCGCCAAAGGTTTTCCCATAGGCAAACGTTTCAAATCGGCCGAGGTGATTCGCCGTGCCGACAACCGTTGGCGGCACCTGGGCCACTTGCATGAGGCGGATGGCCGCTGGCGTGTCTATGTGTTCGCCGATGCCGCTGCGCCCGCGACCGCTGGAACCCTGACGGCAGATTTCGCGCAGTGGTGGCAAAACGATGCGGCGTCGCCGCACGTCAACTACACCCCGCAGGGAGGTGACACCGACGCCATCTTCGACACCAAGGTGATCTACCAGCAAGACTACACCGAGGTGGAGCCCATTGATGTGCCTGCGGTCTTCAAACCCATCAAGACGCCCTTTGGCTTGATCGATGTGAACCAGATTTTTGCATCCGGCCATGGACGAGACATCTTCCGTGACCGCGAGATTGATCCAGGCGGCGCCATCGTCGTGGTGCGCCCAGATCACTATGTGTCAGGCATCTTCCCCCTCACTGCGCGGGATGAACTGAAGGCATTCTTTGCCCAGCACATGTTGCCGGCCGCATGACCGAAGCAGACAGACGAAAAAAAGGGCTGCACGTTAACGTGCAGCCCTTTGTCTCTAACAGGGTTTAGTTTACTTACCGCCCTGGTGCTTGGCGATCAGCGCCCTCGCGCCATCCAACATTTGCTTGCCGTTTTGGCCTTTGGCGTTCATATCAGACACCCAGGAGTCAAACAACGGCTGGGCCAACTTTTTCCAGTTTTCCAACTCGGCTTTGGGAATCACGTTGGTCGTGTTCTTGGTCGTGAGCTTTTTGCCTTCGGCGTCGGCTTCAAAGAACGCCTTGCCGGCCATGCCCGACAGGGCTTGGCCGCTGTTGCGGTCAATCACGCGCTTGAGCTCGGGTGACAAGGAGTCGTACTTGGCTTGGTTCATCGCAAAAATAAACACCGAGGTGTAGAACGCGGGTTCTGCTGGATCGGTTTCCGAGTGGAATTTCACCAACTCTTGGATCTTCACGGCGGGCACCACTTCGTAGGGCACCACAGCACCGTCGATCACGCCTTTGGACAAGGCGTCACCCACTTGTGGCACAGGCATGCTGACGGGGGTAGCACCGAGCAAGGCGATGAACTTGTTGGTGGCGCGTGTAGGGGCGCGCAACTTCACGCCCTTCAAGTCAGCGGCGGTACGCACCGGCTTGTTGACCATGTGGAACACACCATCACCGTGCACGTGATAAGCCAGCGCCTTGACGTCTTTGAACTCAGCTTTGGCGTATTGGTCGACGTAGTCCCACACGGCCTTGCTGGTGGCTTCTGGGCTTTGCATCATGAAGGGCATTTCAAACACTTCAACCGATGGGAAGCGGCCGGCGGTGTAGCCTGGCAAGGTCCACACCACGTCAGCCACGCCATCACGGGCTTGTTCAAACAACTGAGGGGGCGAACCACCGAGTTGCATGGAGGGGTAAATCTGACACTTCATTTTGTTGTTCGACTCTTTGGCGATGCGATCGCACCAAGGTTGAATGAACAAGGTTTGGGCAAACGATGAAGCGGGCAAGAAGTGATGCACTTTGAGTGTCACCTCTTGGGCCGTGGCCGTTTGGCTCAGTGCCGCAGCGGTGAACGCCGCAGCGGCAGCAACTTTGAGGAAGCGAGATGTCATGGATGTCTCCGGTTAAAAACTTAAGTCAATGCGTGAACCAGCCACAACGAGATGGCGGGGAACGCGATCAGCAGCGACAAGCGAATGCCGTCAGTGATCAGGAAAGGCACAACCCCTTTGTAGGTCTCCACCATGGGCACATCCTTGGCCAAGCCATTCATGATGTACACGTTCAAACCCACAGGCGGGAAGATCATGCCGATCTCACACACCGTGAGAATGAGGATACCAAACCACAGCGCTTTATCGGATGGGTTTAACCCGAAGAAGTCCATGCCCAAAATGACAGGGAACAGCGTGGGCACGGTCAACAAGATCATGGACATTTCATCCATCACACAGCCCAAGATGATGTAGAAAATCATGATGCCCGCCATCACCACCAACGGTGAAATCTGCAGATGACCCACCATGTCTGCCAACTGCGCAGGGAGCTGAGACAAGGCCAGCGAGGCATTGATCATGTCTGCGCCAATGAAGATCAAAAAGATCATGCCGCTGGTTTGCGCCGTGGTACGAATCGACGCGACCAGTTTGTCAAACGTCATCTCGCGGCGCAGCAAGGTGATGGCAAAGGTCAACACATTGCCAATGGCCGCACCTTCGGTCGCCGTGAACACGCCGCCGTAGATACCACCAAAGACCACCAAGAAGATGGCGGCAATCGGCCACACATTCAAAGCACTGGTGAGCACTTCACTGCCTGAGGCAGCTTGGGCTTGAGGCGCTTGCTCAGGGTGGATGCGAACGATCACGGCAATCGCGATCAAATACCCCACCGCCGCGATCAAGGCGGGAATGTATGCCGCTAAGAACATCTTGGTGATGTTCTGCTCCGTCAAGATGGCGTACACCATCAAGGTGACGGAAGGCGGTAACAACACCCCCATCGTGCCGCC
>CANGML010000237.1 GCA_947454585.1 Comamonadaceae bacterium | reverse complement strand
GGTGGAATTCCGTCTCTCCATGCTGCCCAACAACGAGAAGTCGAAGCGTGACCGCAGCATCTTGGAAGCGGTGACCAAAGCTGCAGGCTGGGGCAGCAAGCTCCCCGCAGGCGTGTTCCGCGGCGTGGCTGAAACCGAGGGCTATGGCAGTTGGACCGCGTGTGTCTGTGAGGTCTCCGTGAACGCCAAGAACGAGGTCAAGATCCACCGCGTGGTGATTGGCATCGACCCTGGCTATGCCGTCAACCCCGACAACATCGTGGCCCAGTTCCAGGGCAGTGTGGTGCACGGTTTGACCGCCATCTTCTGGGGTGAGAACACCATCAAAGAAGGTCGCGTCGAGCAATCCAACTTCCACGACTACCGCATGATGCGTCTGAACGAAATGCCCAAGGTCGAAGTGGTGATTGCACCGACAGGCGGCTTCTGGGGTGGTGTGGGCGAGCCCGCGCAAGCGCCCTTGGCACCTGCCTTGGTCAACGCGATTTCGGCCGCCTTGGGAAAACGCATTCGCTCACTTCCCTTGAAGAACCATGGGTTGAGCCTTGCACGCGCATGAGAACTTCCCGTCGGCACTGGCTTAAACGCAGTGCATCGATAGGTCTGAGCTGGACGGCCCTGCAGTCTGGCTCAGCGTTGGCCCAAACCATGGAGTCGGGCTACTTAAAGTCGTTTGACGACATGGTTCGTCCGATCACGCAAGGTGCCAAACTGTTGCAACAAGACGTCCGCTTGGATGCCCCCATCCTGGCCGATAACGGCTCGCTGGTGCCACTGGGTGTGCAAGTAGACAGCCCCATGACGCAGCACAACCATGTGACGCATCTTTACTTGCTGTCACAGCGCAATCCGGTGACGCAAATGGCGTTGTTTCATATGGGCCCTTGGAATGGACGTGCAGAGATTCATACGCGAGTGCGCTTAGCGGGCACGCAGGCCGTGGTCGCGTTGGCGCGATTGTCGAATGGCGAATTTCGATATGGCCAAGCAGACATCATCATCACCGAGTCAGCCTGCGTGGATGCGTCATGAACCTTGCACGCATCAACTGGCCCGAACGCATCGTCGCTGGCGAGGTGGTCAAAGTTCGCTTGTTGGTCCAGCACCCGATGGACACCGGCTATTTGCAAGACCTGCTTGGAAAAATGGTCCCTCGCAACGTAATTCGTCAGCTGACTTGCAAACTGGGCACACGCGAAGTTTTTCGGGTCGAACCCTCCTCAGGTATTGCCGCCAACCCCCTGTTTGAATTTTTTGTACGCCCTACAGAAACTGCAGAGATGCATGTCGAATGGGTGGATGACCGTGGCAGCCGAGGCGACTTCAAACAGACCATGACCGTCATCCCTGCAGCAACTTCATAACTCACTGACCCACATCACACCATGTCTAAAGTCATCATCACTTGCGCTGTCACTGGCGCCATTCACACCCCCTCCATGTCGCCGCATTTGCCGGTCACGCCTGAAGAAATCATCGAGGCATCGGTCGGCGCCGCGGAGGCAGGCGCTGCCATCATTCATTTGCATGCGCGCGACCCCATCACCGGCAAGCCTGATCAAAGCCCCGAAGCGTTCGCCAAGTTTTTGCCGCAAATTAAAGCGAAGACCAACGCGGTGATCAACCTCACCAGTGGCGGCTCGCCCTTCATGAAAATCGATGAACGCATTCAACCGTCCATGCGTTTCTCACCCGAAGTTGCCTCGCTCAACATGGGCTCGTTCAACTTCGCACTGTTCCCCATGTTGGAGCGCTTCACCGAGTTGAAACATGACTGGGAACGTGAGCATCTGGAGAACAGCCGCGACCTGATTTTTCGCAACACCTTCAAGGACATTGAATTTGCGCTGAAGGCCTGCAACGCCAACCAAACGCGCTTTGAGTTCGAGTGCTACGACATCGGTCACCTCTACAACCTGGCGCATTTTGTGGACAAGGGCTTGATCAAAGCGCCCTTCTTTGTGCAATCTGTGTTCGGTATTTTGGGCGGCATCGGTACGCACCCGGAAGACGTGATGCACATGAAGCGCACCGCAGACCGTTTGTTTGGCAAAGACTACCAATGGTCGGTGCTGGGCGCCGGGCGCCATCAAATGCGCATCGCTGCCATGGGTGCCAGCTTGGGCGGCAACGTGCGCGTGGGGCTCGAAGACAGCTTATGGATTGGCAAAGGCAAGCTCGCCCAAAGCAATGCCCAGCAAGTGCGCCAAGCCCGACACATCATCGAAGGCCTCGGCCTAGAGATCGCCACGCCCGACGAAGCCCGCGCCATGCTGCAGCTCAAGGGCGCCGCAAACACCAAGATTTAACAACCACAACGGAGACAAAACCATGCAACGCAGACACTTGTTAACAGCCGCTTCCGCTGCTGCCGCATCCATCGCCCTGCCCGTCGCTTGGGCGCAAAGTGCGGGCTACCCTAACCGCCCGATCAAAATGGTGGTGCCATTTGCAGCAGGCATCTCACCCGATGTGATCGCGCGTTTGGTCGGCGACAAACTCAGCCAAGCACTGGGCCAACCCGTGGTGATCGACAACCGCCCCGGCGCTGGCGGCATGATCGGCGCAGAGGCTGGCAGCACCAGCGCGGCCGATGGCTACACCTTGTTCTTCAGCGTCAAGGCCGTGCATGCGATTGCCCCCAATGTCTACCAGAAACCCCAGTTCAACCCTGTGCGAGACTTCAAAGCCATCAGCCAGTTGCTGTTGGTGCCCCATGTGTTGACCGCCTCGCCCAACACGCCCTACAACACCATGAAAGAGTTGGTCGAATTTGCCAAGCGCAACCCCGGCAAGATCGATTACGCCTCACTTGGCGTGGGCTCGCAGCCCCATGTGGCGATGGAAGCTTGGGCGCAACGTCTGGGCATCAAGCTCAACCATGTCCCTTACAAAACGAATCCATCGCCCGATGTGATGAGCGGTGTGGTGAGCCTGTCGATTGAAGCCTCCACCACGGCGATTCCGCTGATCAAGTCTGGCAAAGTTAAGGGCCTGGCCATCTCGGGCGCAGAGCGCATCGCGAGCTTGCCTGATGTACCGACCATGACCGAGTTCGGCGCCACCTTGGATGTGAATGGCCAAATTGGCAGCTCATGGCACGGCATCTTTGCGCCCAAAGGCACGCCCGATGACATCATCGCCAAGCTCAACACCGAGATCGTCAAGATTGTGAAGATGCCCGAGATTCAATCGCGCATGCGTGACTTAGGCCTCACCCCAACCGGCACCTCAGCAGAGGCCTTGGCGACTGTGGCAGCTTCAGACTATGCGTTCTGGGGCAAGATCGTGAAAGACTTTGACATCAAGGTGGAATAACGACACCGACTAACGGTCGTACACACACCGAAAGCCGATGTAGACCGCATAAAAGTCTGCAGGTTTAAACGCCTGCACATCGGCCTTCATGTTGAATGCCCCAGACCACCAAGAGCCCCCCACCGTGCGGCGCTCGCGCCCTGTGTTGTCAGGGCTGTCGG
>CANGML010000236.1 GCA_947454585.1 Comamonadaceae bacterium | reverse complement strand
GCCAAACACCACATCGCGTTCGACGTTTTTCTCGCGCGAGATTGCCTCGACCAGCATCAACATTTCGCGGTTCATGATCGGTTACTCCTTCTCTTACCTATGTTCAACGGGGCTTTTTTTGCCCTTGAAATCCACAATCGGAGCTAAACGTGCCTCTCGCAGCTCGTCCAGCGTGAAACCCAGTGCATGCACTGGCATCTCGGCTAATCTTTTGGGGCTGACCTTTTGACCCGGCTTGGCTTTGATTTCATCCTGCCAGGTGATTTGCCAGCCTGCACCGTCATCGGTGCGCTCTAAGGTCCCACGGAACTTTTTGCGATTAGCTGACACTTGCCCAACAGCGGCATCACCGATGGGCGCTTTCAAGGTGAGGTCTACCTCTTCACCCACAAAACGTTCGAAATCTGCCTCATGACGCAGTGGTCGGTCAATTCCGGGCGACGACACCTCAAGTCGGGCGTAGTCAGCGCCATCAACCTCAAGCGCAAATTGCAACTGACGGGTCACGCGCTCGCAATCTTCCACATTGATGGGCTGAGCAGAGACGCCAGCAGTCCAGGGCATGTCAATCGTGATGCGCAATAGCCCACCTGCAGAGCGTTCAATCTCTACCAGGTCGTAACCTAAGCCGGTCACAGTTTGTTCTACGGTTTGCTGCAAACTCACGTCGAAAAAAAGCCTTGAAATTCAATGATCAAAAAACAAACGACCAAAAAAAACGAGCGGTAGTTACCCGCCCGTTTGGTCGTGAAGCGCACATTGTAGCGCCTAAATGCTTGATTATCAAAGGATAAAAGGTATTTTTAGGCTTGGGTCTCCACCAGAATCTTCGTGTAAGGGGACTGCGGCTGATTCAATATTTGATCAATCGGGCCGGATTCAACAATCTGCCCCGCCTGCATGACCATTACCTGGTGGGCCATGGCGCGAATCACCGAGACGTCATGGGTGATCAGCAAGTAGCTCAGCCCACGCTCGCGCTGAAGCTTTTGGAGCAGCTGCAGCACTTGCAGCTGTGTCGTGGCATCCAAAGCACTGGTGGGCTCATCCAAAACCAGCACTTGCGGCTCCACCACCAAGGCTCTGGCAATGGCAAGCCGCTGGCGCTGTCCGCCAGAAAACTCGTGGGCATAGCGCAGGAGCAAACCTGGAAACTCTGTCTCCGTCAGTCCAACCGCCGCCAAGGTGACCAAAATGCGTCGTAACCGCCCCAAATCATCCAAATGAGGGGCGTGTAAGGCCATGCCTTCAGACACCAACTCGCGCACGTTCATGCGCGGAGACAAGGATGAAAAGGGGTCTTGAAAGACCACTTGCACCTGTCGACGCAAAGGCAGGTCTTGTGCAGACCGCCCTGTCCATTTTTTGCCTTCTACTTCGAGCAAGCCTTGGCAGGGGATCAACCCCAAAGCCGCCAAGGCCAAAGTCGTTTTACCGGAACCCGACTCGCCAATGACCCCCAAGGTTTGTCCGGCGCGCAAATGGAAATTGGCATTTTGGACGGCAACAAACTGATCGCCACGGAACCAACCCTGCCAGCCTGCGCGGCGAATGGGATAAGACACGCGCAGATCTTTGGCTTGCATCAAGATAGGCGCATCTGCCTTGGCGTCAACGACCTCTCGCGGGGGCTGGCTGTTCACCAGGCGCTGGGTGTAGGCGTGCTCTGGGTAGCTTAAAACTTGGAGGGCTGCGCCTTGCTCCACGATGACGCCTTTTTCCATCACCATCACCTGGTCGGCGAAACGTCGCACGGTATTCAGGTCATGGGTGATGAGCAGCACGGCCATACCGAAGCGTTTTTGCAAACCATCGAGCAAGTCCAAAATCTGCGCACGCAAGGAAACATCTAACGCAGTCGTGGGCTCGTCGGCTACAAGTAAACGGGGACGACAAGCCAAGGCCATCGCGATCATGGCTCTTTGGCGCTGTCCGCCCGAGAGTTGATGGGGATACATGCTGGCGCGACGAACCGGTTCTGGAATGCCCGTCAGACTGAGCAACTCAACAGCTTCATGCCAAGCTTCCGCACGACTCATGCCGCGCTTGACCTCCAACACTTCGGCCACTTGATCGCCTACGGTGAATAAGGGGTTCAAGGCTGTCATCGGCTCTTGAAAGACGAAGGCAATGTCTTGACCACGGATCTTGATCAAATCACGCTCTTTGAGTTTGATCAGGTCCAGCGTCTGCGGCGCGTCGGTGGCGTCGGGGTGCAAGGTCTCTGCATCTTGCGCCGTCCACAACACACGGCCAGAGACGCGGGCACCTTCCAGCAATTTCACGAAGCTGAGTGCGGTCACACTTTTGCCAGAACCAGACTCACCGACAAGGGCAAGCTTCTCGCCCAAATCCAAATTAAAACTGACCCCTTTCACCACGTCATCGCTGTGAAATCCTATGCGCAAGTCGCGCACCTGAAGCAAGGGCAATCTCATGGTTGAGCCTTTCTGGGGTCCAAGGCATCGCGCAAGGCATCGCCCATGAAGGTCAACAGCATCAATGTCACCACCAACACCACGAATGTGAACAAGGAAATCCACCATGCATCAATGTTGTTTTTACCTTGTGCCAGTAGCTCACCCAAACTCGGTGTGCCAGGCGGGACGCCCAAGCCCAAAAAGTCCAACGACGTGAGCGACAAAATAGCCGCGCTCATGCGAAATGGCAAAAAGGTGACCACCGGCGTCAAGCTGTTGGGCAAGACGTGTCGCCACATGATTTGCGCATTCGACAGGCCCAAGGCACGGGCTGCACGTACGTAATCGAGTTGGCGGTTGCGCAAGAACTCAGCGCGCACATAGTCCGACAAACCCATCCAACCAAACAAGCCCAGCAAAATCAAGAGCAAGCTGATGCTCGGGTCAAACACGGCCGAGAAAATAATCAACAAATACAACTCGGGCATCGCACCCCAAATTTCAATAAAGCGCTGCATCGCTAAATCAGTTTTACCGCCGAAGTAGCCTTGCAATGCCCCCGTCAAAATACCAATGACCGTGCCAAAAATCGTCAAGGCCAACGCAAACAATACCGAAATTCGAAAGCCATAAAGCAAGCGCGCAGCGACGTCGCGACCACGGTCGTCAGTCCCCAACCAGTTGTCTAGCGTCGGAGGCGCGGGGTTGGGTTGTTTGGCAAAGTAATTCAGCGTGCTGTGGTGATAGGGAATCACAGGGTACAAGGCCCAATTCCCAGGTTTGTCAAACTGCGCTTGGATAAACGGGTCTAAGAAGTCAGTGGGTGTATCGAAGTCGCCCCCAAAGGTGGTTTCGGGCAAGTTATGAATGATGGGCACATAAAAACTGCCGTTGTAGCGCGCAAGCAAGGGCTTGTCGTTACAAAGCACTTCAGCCAACAAGCTCAGGGCAAACATGCCCACAAAGATAACCAAGCTGTAAAAGCCCAGACGGTTGTGTCGAAAGCGCAACCAAGCACGCTGGGTGGGCGACAAAGAGGCTTCAGTCGAATTTGACACGAGGATC
>CANGML010000235.1 GCA_947454585.1 Comamonadaceae bacterium | reverse complement strand
CCACTCAGCCAACAGCTCTCGGGCCAAGCGCTCGTCCCCCACATCCAAGGCATCACGAATGTCCGTGAAGTGGTGGCTGAATTGGCGAAAGCCCAAGGTGACATACAGAACCGCCACACTCCAAATCATGGCCACAGGCCAACCAAAGAACCCGATCAACACCCAATGCACCACGGTCGCGATCACCGCAGGCAAACCCACGGCCAATGACCATGTGAGCCACGCCAAACGTGGGTGTCCGGCATCTAAGGTTTGGCTCATCCAACTGACCCATGCGTGGATGGTGGCATGCACCCAATTGCCACGCAACAAGGGGCGGGCCTGTTCAATCAACAACGCGAGGAGCAGGGACAAAAAACTCATCTGTGAATGATAGCGGTGAGTTCTGTCAATTTCAGAGGATCACGCCTTCAAGAAGCGGTAAAAATTGCGCAGCATGCCTGCCGTTGCGCCCCAGACAAAACGCTGCTGCATGCCGTCCTGATAAGGCATCGACAGCCACTCACGCGTCACCCCTTCAAATTCATGGCGATGCCAGCGGTGATGGGCGGGATTCATCAGAAAAGCCAAGGGCACTTCAAACGCATCGGACACCTCATGGGTGTTGAGTGTCAAGGTCATGGCCGGCGAGATCAAGGCCACCACGGGCGTCACAAAAAAGGCAGAGCCTGTGATGTATTCCGGCAAGGTGCCCAGCACCTGCACATGGTGCGCCTCTAAACCCACCTCTTCATAGGCTTCACGCAAAGCAGTCGCTACCACATCGACGTCTGTGCTGTCGCACTTGCCCCCTGCAAAGGCAATTTGCCCCGCGTGCGTGGACATGTGCGAGGGGCGCTGAGTAAGTAGCACGGAAGGCTCTTCACGCATCACCACACCCAACAGCACCGCCGCTTGCGCGGGAGACCTGTCCATGAATTTGCGCTCGCGCACCAGCTCGGGTTTCCATTGCGGTGGATTGGCAAAGCGCGCCTGCAAGGCTACAGGCCTCAGGTCATGCGCAGGCACCGCCTCAAGGTGCGTGTCCACTTGGAACACAGGCACTTGTTGCGGGTCAAAGGCTGGAGGCTTGGACGCTGGGGGGGTGGACATAAGAAAAGCCACCGCAAGCTATCACTTGGGGTGGCTTCTAAGCAAGGATCAACCGGCTTATTGAGCAGCTGCTGCAGCTTTAGAAGCAGCGGCCGACTTGGTGACCAATTTTTCTTTGATACGCGCCGACTTACCGCTACGGTCACGCAAGTAGTACAACTTGGCACGACGCACGTCACCACGACGCTTGACTTCGATGCTGGCGATCAAGGGGCTGTAAGTTTGGAACGTACGCTCCACGCCTTCGCCGCTAGAGATCTTGCGAACGGTGAAGCCACTGTTGAGGCCACGGTTACGCTTGGCGATCACCACGCCTTCGTAAGCCTGCACACGCTTGCGTGTGCCTTCAACCACGTTGACGCTCACAATGACGGTGTCGCCAGGTGCGAATTCAGGAATCGTTTTGCCGAGGCGAGCAATTTCTTCTGCCTCGAGGGTTTGGATCAGGTTCATGTTTTCCTCTAGAGGATCTTGGTCGCGCTACACAAAAGGCTTCTCGCCACACAGGCTTGAAGCGGCCGACCAGAGGATCGAAAAGCCCATCATTATAGCGTCTTTTGAGCCTTCAGGGTAGCCTCGTCTTGTGGGGTCAACTTGGCTGCGGCACGGGCCGCCTCAATCAGCTCTGGACGCAGACGAGCGGTCAGGAGCAAACGCTGGTCACGTCGCCAGCGCTCGATGTTGAGGTGGTGGCCTGACATCAGTGCCGCTGGCACGCCCTGCCCTTCCCATTGTTCGGGACGGGTGTAATGCGGGCAGTCCAACAGACCGTCCAGAGCTGGGTTGAAGCTATCAAACTGATGACTGCCTTCGTCACTCAACACACCGGGCTGCAAACGGGCCACGGCATCGAGCAAGGTCATGGCAGCAATCTCGCCCCCCGAGAGCACAAAATCGCCCACGCTGATTTGCGCATCCACATGGGTGTCGATGAAACGCTGGTCAATGCCCTCGTAGCGGCCACACAGCAGCACCGCGCCTTGACTGTCGGACCAACGCTGGACCGCGGCATGGCGCAGGGTTTCGCCAATCGGCGAGAACAGCACCAAGGGCGCCACATCGCGGTCTTGCCCGCGGTCGGCCCGAATCGCGGCCAAACAAGCAGCCAAGGGCTCAGCCATCATGACCATGCCAGGGCCGCCCCCAAAGGGGCGGTCGTCGATGCGGCGGTAGTTGCCTTCGGCGAAATCACGGGGGTTCCACAAACGCACCTCCACCAAGCCCGCCTCGTAAGCGCGACGCGTGATGCCGATGTTGAGAAACGGCTCAAACAGCTCGGGGAACAGGGTGATGATGTCAAAGCGCACGGCAGGGCCTCTCGCGTGCGCGTCAGTAATCGGGTTGCCAGTCGGCCGTGATGCGACGCCCAGCCAAGTCGACGCTATCGATGTAGGCCGACACAAAGGGAATCATGCGCTCTTTGTCTTTGCCTTCTTCCGCGTAAGCAAGTACTAACACGGTTTGGGGACCGGTGTGCAGCAATTCACGCACAGTGCCTAGTGCCACACCATCGCGGTTGACCACGTCCAAGCCGATCAGGTCGACCCAGTAGTACTCGTCCGTGTCGGGCGTCGGGAAGCTGGCACGCGAGACAAAAATACGTGCGCCTTTGAGCAACTCAGCGGCATTGCGGTCAGGCACCTCAGCTGAGGTGGCCACCACGGAATCAGAATGGTCTTTGGCTTCTTTGATTTTCAGAAGCACAGTGCCAGTAAACGTTTTAGCACCACGTTCAGCGGGTTGTAAAAACCAACGCTTGGAAGAAAAAAGCGCTTCCGGAGAAGCGCTGTAGGGCAAGACCTTGAACCAGCCTTTGATGCCCCAAGCATCTGCTATGCGCCCGACTTCGATAGCGTCTGCAGGAAGTTCTGCGGACTCTAAGCCCAGCGTCATAGCAAGACTCTTGTTCAATTAAGCAGCAGTTGCTTTGCCAGCTTGTTTGACCAAACGGATCACCGTGGGAGAGCATTGAGCGCCCACGCTGGTCCAGTGCGTCAAACGGTCGTGCGCAACGCGCAAGCTTTCAGCCTGGCCTTTGGCGATGGGGTTGTAAAAACCAATGCGCTCGATGAAACGGCCGTCGCGACGATCGCGCTTGTCGGCGACAACAATGTTAAAAAACGGACGGGCTTTAGAACCGCCGCGTGAGAGTCGGATGACGACCATGATGAATCCTTCGGGTGGAGATTTCTTTCAACGTTTGAGACACGCGCTAAGCCACTCGGCCTGCGACACGCTGAAAAGCCTCCTATTATAGCGCTTTACACTCCGGCCATGAAAAACAAAACCATTGCAGCTTGGCTAGCCTTCTTGGGTGGCCCTCTCGGGCTCCACCGTTTCTACCTTTTTGGCATCTGGGACACCTTGGGTTGGCTACTCCCCATCCCCACAGCTTTAGGT
>CANGML010000234.1 GCA_947454585.1 Comamonadaceae bacterium | reverse complement strand
GAAGGCAGACGCTTCATGATGGTGTCAGCGCCCAAGTGGGTCATGTCGAGGTTGATGTAGTCCTTGTTGGGACCGCAGCCGCGACCTTCTTTGATCTCTTGGTCCATGCAGCGTGACACATAGTCGCGGGGAGCCAAGTCTTTGTAAGCGGGGGCATAGCGCTCCATGAAGCGCTCGCCATTGCAGTTACGCAAAATCGCGCCTTCGCCGCGGCAGCCCTCGGTCAACAACACGCCCGCGCCGGCCACGCCGGTGGGGTGGAATTGCCAGAACTCCATGTCTTCGAGCGGGATGCCCGCGCGTGCTGCCATGCCCAGACCGTCACCGGTGTTGATGAACGCATTGGTGGAGGCCGCAAAGATGCGACCAGCACCACCGGTGGCCAACATCACGGTTTTGGCTTCCATGATGTAGAGCTCGCCGGTTTCCATCTCAAGCGCGGTCACGCCGACCACATCACCTGCGTCATCGCGAATCAAATCAAGCGCCATCCACTCGACGAAGAAGCTGGTTTTGGCTTTGACGTTTTGCTGGTAAAGCGTGTGCAACATGGCGTGACCGGTGCGGTCAGCCGCAGCACAGGCGCGCTCCACAGCCTTCTCGCCGTAGTTGGCGGTGTGGCCGCCGAAGGGGCGTTGGTAAATGGTGCCGTCGGGGTTGCGGTCAAAAGGCATGCCCATGTGTTCCAAGTCGTACACGACTTTGGGGGCTTCACGGCACATGTATTCGATCGCGTCTTGGTCGCCGAGCCAGTCGGAGCCTTTGACAGTGTCATAGAAGTGGTAGTGCCAGTTGTCTTCGTTCATGTTGCCCAAAGAGGCGCCAATACCGCCTTGCGCTGCCACGGTGTGCGAGCGTGTGGGGAAGACCTTAGACAAAACAGCCACGTTCAAACCAGCGCGAGCCAGTTGCAACGAGGCGCGCATGCCGGAGCCACCAGCACCAACGATGACCACATCAAACTTACGACGTGGAATAGAGCTTTTAACGGTCATGACTTAGAGCCTCCAGAGAACCTGAATGGCCCAGCCGAGACACGACAACAGCCAAACCAAAGTGAATACTTGTAGGGACAAACGCAAACCCACGGGCTTGATGTAGTCCATCCAAATGTCGCGCATGCCCACCCAAACGTGGAGAGCCAATGCGATAAAGACAGAGAAGGTCAACGCCTTCATGAATTGCGAGCTGAAAATACCCGCCCATTTGTCATAACTGATGTCGCCGCTGGTCAGCAGCACTTGGCCCAAAACAGCCAAGGTAAACAAAAGCATCAAAACAGCAGTGACGCGCTGAGCGAGCCAGTCGCGCAGACCGTAGTGCGCGCCCACGACGACGCGCTTGGAACCGTAATTCACGGACATGTAGTTGCTCCTAGAGATCAGTAAAGGCCAAACAGCTTGGCACCCAAGGCGGCGGTCAAACCGAGGCTCAACGCCAAGGTCAGCACCGCTGAAGATTTGCCAAATTCTTTGGTCACAGCGTGGCAGACGTCCATGTAGACGTGGCGAACACCCGCGATCAAGTGGTGCAGGTAGGCCCAGATCAAGGCCAACACCACGACTTTCACCAGCACAGCGGGCACAAAACCCAAGCCGATGTTGAAGGCTGCACTGAATTTGGCGAAAGAAATTTCAGAAGAGACCGACGTGTCAAACATCCAAACGATGAATGGCAATAACAAAAACATGATCAAACCGCTGATGCGGTGCAAGATCGACACGATGCCCGCCACGGGGAGGCGATAGGTAGGCAAATCCGTGAGTGCGTTGATGTTGCGGAACTCAGGCCGCTGCTTGGCAATCTGGGTCATGTAGTTTCTTTCTTCGGGTTTATCAGTATGTCAAAACAACTTTAAATTCTATTGCACTTCATCAAGCTGACGTGAGGGTTTCATCCTTCAACTAAGGGCATTGCGGTAATGGTGCGTGTCGGTTCTGTATAAGCCACGGCGCAATTCCATCGGGGTGTCGTTGTAGGTGAAAGCCACACGCTCGACACTCAGGAGGGGGACTTTCAAATCAACGTGTAATAGTTTGGCTTGCTCTGCATCGGGGTTGACTGCACGGATGTTTTCATCGGCGCGCACCATGCGCACACCAAACTCGGTCTCAAACAGGGCGTACATGGGACCGTGGTAGTTGCTCAGACGCTCTGCGGTCAAGCCCTTAAAAGGCGCGCCGGGTAGCCACAAGTCTTCCAAAATCGTGGGCACGCCCGCAAACGCCAACACGCGGCGAACTTGCAACACAGGGTCGCCACTGCGCAAGCTCAAGGCGCGGGCGATGTCGGCGCTGGCGCGCAGCCGTTTGCAGTCAATGATCGTGCGCTCCGCAGGGCCTTCGCTCTGGGTGTCGCCATTGTCGGGTTGTAACTTCAAAAAGCGGTATTGCACCTGTTGCTCGGCGTGGGTGGCGACAAAAGTGCCCTTGCCTTGGCGGCGTACGACCAAGTTTTCGGCCGACAACTCATCAATGGCTTTACGCACCGTGCCTTGGCTGACGCGAAAGCGAGCGGCCAAATCCATCTCGCTGGGAATGGCTTCGCCCGGTTTCCATTCGCCCGATTGCAGGCTTTGCAGAATCAAGCCTTTAATTTGCTGATACAGCGGGCTGAAGGCCGGCGTCAAGCCCGACAAGCCCAAAGCATCGCCACCGCTGAAGGAGGCGCTGTCAGGGTTGGGTGAAGGGGGCGTAGGTAGGGAGGGCATTTATTGAGCGTTCAAACGCAGGTGCGTCAGTTCTTTGTCAAGCTCGTATCATATCTTCTATAAGACATAAGACAGAGCTGCTCGCGGGTTTTCGAGGGTAAACTCTGGTTCATCCTTTTTTAATCACTACTTGGAGTTTTCCTCATGAGCAAGAAGCCTGTTCGCGTAGCCGTCACTGGTGCAGCTGGTCAAATTGGTTACGCACTGTTGTTCCGTATCGCCTCTGGCGAAATGTTGGGGAAAGATCAGCCCGTTATCTTGCAATTGTTGGAAATCCCAGACGAAAAAGCCCAAAAAGCGCTCAAGGGCGTGATGATGGAACTTGACGATTGTGCGTTCCCCTTGTTGGCTGGCATGGAAGCCCACGGCGACCCGATGACTGCGTTCAAAGATGTGGATTACGCCTTGTTGGTCGGTTCACGTCCTCGCGGCCCTGGCATGGAGCGCGCTGAATTGCTCGCCATCAACGGCGCCATCTTTACAGCACAAGGCAAGGCTTTGAACGCTGTGGCTTCACGCGACGTGAAAGTTTTGGTGGTGGGCAACCCCGCCAACACCAACGCTTACATCGCCATGAAAGCTGCACCTGACCTCAAGCCCGGCAACTTCACCGCCATGCTGCGTTTGGACCACAACCGCGCTGCGTCGCAAATCGCGGCCAAAACAGGCAAAGCCGTGGCTGACATCGAGAAATTGTGCGTGTGGGGCAACCACTCGCCCACCATGTACGCCGACTACCGCTTCGCCACCATCAAGGGCGAGTCGGTCAAGGCCATGATCAACGACCAAGAGTGGAACGCCAACGTGTTCTTGCCCACCGTGGG
>CANGML010000233.1 GCA_947454585.1 Comamonadaceae bacterium | reverse complement strand
GACATCAAAGACAAATTCGCCAGCACCACCTACGCCCAGCAAGCCGCTTTGCTGGCTGCGCGCGTGTACCAAGACAAAGACCGCAAGGCCGATGCCAAGGTACAACTCACCTGGGTCATCGACAAGGCCAGTGATGAGGGTTATCAAGCCTTGGCGCGTCTGCGTTTGTCGGCCTTGCTGATCGAGGACAAAGCCTACGACGAGGCCCGCCAACAACTCACCGCTAAAACACCAGCGTCTTTTTCTCCCTTGATGGCAGACCGTTTGGGTGATTTGGCCATGTTGCAGTCGCAGCGCGAAGAAGCCGTGCAACAGTACAAGAAGGCATGGAAAGGCTTGGAGCCAACAGCGGAGTACCGTCGCTTGGTGGCCGTGAAGTTGGCAGCCTTGGGTGCTGACCCCGAAGATCAATCTCAGGCGGAGCGTAACAAGTGAACACCACCCCCTTCAGCTGGAACTCTGTGACGCGTTTGGCCTTGGCTGGCGTGTGCGTGGCCTTGGCTGCCTGCACTGGCCCGTCGCGACCCAAACCCTCTGACATTCAAGGCGTCACGGTGTTGCAAGACATGCGCCAAAGCTGGACGGTCAATGTGGGTCCCGTGGATTTCCCCTTGGTGGTGTCGGCACGTGATGACCGCATCGCCTTGGCCAATAGCCAAGGCGTGGTGGCTGTGCTAGAGGCTTCAACGGGCAAAGAGATGTGGCGTGTGAAGCTGGACCAAGCTATTGCTGCTGGCGTGGGCAGTGATGGCCAACAAGTGGCGGTGGTCACCCGCAACAACGAATTGGTTACCTTGCGCGATGGCCAAGTCTTGTGGCGCAAGAGCATGCCTGCGCAATCCTTCACACCGCCTTTGGTCGCAGGTGCGCGCGTTTTTGTGCTGACCGCCGATCGCTCTGTCATCGCCTTCGATGGGGCGACAGGCCGTCAACTCTGGACCCAGCAGCGCCCAGGAGAGCCTTTGGTGCTGAAGCAAGCTGGCGTGATGCTGGCTGTTAAAAACAGCTTGGTGGTGGGTTTATCTGGCCGTCTGACGGGGCTGGATCCCAACACGGGTGTGATTCGTTGGGAGTCAGCAATCGCCACGCCTCGCGGCACCAACGATGTGGAGCGTCTGGTTGACTTGGTGAGTCCTGTTGACCGCCGTGATGAGGTGGTCTGTGTGCGGGCCTTCCAAGCCAGCATTGGCTGTGTCAATGCCGAACGTGGTCAAAGTGTTTGGACGCGCCCGTCCAATGGTGAGAACGGGGTGAGTGGCAACGACAAGTTGGTCATCGCGCCGTTGGCCAATGGCGTGGTGCAAGCCTGGGATCGCACATCCGGTGAGCGACTCTGGGAAACCGAGCGTCTGAAATACCGCATCTTGAGCGCCCCATTGGTGACGCCCCGTGGCGTCTTGATTGCCGATAACGGTGGCTGGCTTTATCTTTTATCGTTGGCTGACGGCGCCTTGTTGAACCGAATCAAACTCGACAGCAATGCTTTGGCCGCAGCCCCCGTTTTGGCGGCCGACCGCTACGTGGTGGTCACGCGCGAGGGGCGCGTCATCGGCCTGCAAATCCCGTGATGGGAACTTTAAGGACGTCGTTTTGAAACCCGTATTGGCCCTGGTGGGCCGCCCCAACGTTGGCAAGTCCACGTTGTTCAACCGCTTGACCAAATCGCGTGATGCCATCGTGGCTGACTTCGCAGGCCTGACGCGCGACCGTCACTACGGTAACGCCCGTTTTGACAAGCACGAATTCATCGTCATCGACACCGGTGGTTTTGAGCCAACGGCTGATCATGGCATTTACAAAGAGATGGCCCGTCAAACCCAGCAGGCGGTCGCCGAGGCCGATGTGGTGGTGTTTGTGGTGGATGCCCGGGGCGGCATCTCAGCGCAAGACCACGACATTGCCAATTACCTGCGCCGTCTCGGTAAACCGACCATTTTGGTGGCCAACAAAGCCGAGGGCATGAAAGAGGGCGCGCAGCTGGTCGAATTCTATGAGCTGGGGTTGGGCGAGGTGTTGCCCATCTCTGCGTCTCACGGTCAGGGCATGCGCGACATGATGGCCAAAGCCTTGGCGCCCTTGCATCTGGCAGAACCCGATGACGAAGGTGCACAAGTTGACGATGGCATCATCAAGCTCGCGGTGGCAGGACGCCCGAATGTGGGCAAATCAACCCTCATCAACACCTGGTTGGGTGAGGAGCGCTTGGTGGCCTTTGACATGCCGGGCACCACGCGCGATGCCATCAGTGTCCCGTTTGAGCGCAACGGCCAGATGTTTGAGCTCATCGACACAGCAGGCTTGCGTCGCAAGGGCAAGGTGTTTGAAGCCATTGAAAAGTTCTCGGTCGTCAAAACTCTGCAAGCGATCGAATCAGCCAATGTGGTCTTGCTGTTGCTCGACGCCACCCAAGGCGTGACGGACCAAGACGCCCACATCGCCGGCTACATTTTGGAAAGCGGCCGCGCCGTGGTGGTGGCCGTGAACAAATGGGACGCGGTGGACGCTTACCAGCGCGAACTGCTGATGCGCTCGATCGAGACGCGTTTGCCGTTCTTGAAGTTTGCCGCCATGCACTTCATCTCGGCCAAAAAGCGCCAAGGGTTGGGTCCCTTGTGGGGCGCCATCGCACAGGCGCATAAAGCCGCCATGTGCAAGATGCCCACCCCTTTGCTCACGCGTTTGTTGTTGGAGGCCGTGCAGTTCCAGTCCCCTCAGCGCGGCGGCATGTATCGCCCCAAGTTGCGTTATGCCCACCAAGGCGGCATGAACCCGCCCATCATCGTGATCCATGGCAACTCACTTGAGCATGTGACGGAGGCCTACAAGCGATTCTTGGAGGGGCGCTTTCGCAAAGCCTTTAATTTGGAGGGCACCCCCTTGCGAATTGAGATGAAGACCTCAAGTAACCCCTATGCAGACAAAGGGGACTGAGTCTGTGGGCCTTCTTGCACTGTGGTAAGGTGCGATTTTTAACGACAAAGACACGGAGAATATCGTGACCCCCGACAACTCAAAGAACAAAGGCCTCCTGTTGCAAGACCCATTTTTGAATATTCTGCGCCGTGAACATGTGCCCGTGTCCATTTATTTGGTCAACGGCATCAAGCTGCAAGGTCAGATCGAATCATTCGACCAGTACGTGGTGCTGTTGCGCAACACGGTGACTCAAATGGTCTACAAACATGCCATCTCGACCATCGTGCCGGGCCGCGCTGTGAACTTCAACCCGACAGACGGAACGGGCAGTTCGCCTGAAGTCTGAGCTTGATTGCTCTGCAAAAAGGGCTGTTACAGCCCTTTTTTTACGCCCCTCTTTTGACGACTCTTTTAGATTGACCGCTTGAACGACCCCTCCCCAAAAACTGCTGGTGCCACCCTTCTTGTCGGAGTCGATTTCGGCTTGCCGCATTTCGATGCTGAATTGGAGGAACTCGGCCTGCTGGCCGAAACTGCCGGCTTAACCCCCGTGGCGCGCATCACCTGCAAGCGCAAAGCCCCAGATGCGGCCTTGTTTGTGGGCAGTGGCAAGGCCGATGAAATCAAAGAACTGGCCCTCATGCACGGCG
>CANGML010000232.1 GCA_947454585.1 Comamonadaceae bacterium | reverse complement strand
GTCACCGCCACAACCCAACACACACGTGAGCGCACCACCACGCGACTGCGCCAGCGGCAACAAGGCTTGTAGGGCTTGTGCCACGGCGTCCGGCGTGTGGGCATAGTCAATCACCACCAAGGGCTCGCCGATTTCTCCGACAGTTTGCATGCGACCGGGCACAGCTGGCAAATCACGGCATGCGTGCACGGCATCGACCAAGGGGTAGCCCATGGCACGCAAACAGGCGATAACGCCCAACACATTGCTCACGTTGTACTGCCCCACCAAAGCTGTCTCGAGGGGGTAGGCCTCCTCGCCCTGCACCACCTCAAAACACAAGCCCAAGGCGCCATGCTGCAGGCGTTGCGCCACAAGGTGCTGCGCATTGGGCATGCGCGTTGCCACACACGACACCGTCCACACTGCCAGATCGCCGCGGGCACGCAGTTGCTCGGCCAAGGCTGCGCCATGGGCATCATCCACATTCACGACAGCGGCTTGCAAACCAGCCCAACTGAACAGGGCCAACTTGGCTTGCCAGTAGCTGGCCATGTCACCGTGGTAATCCAAATGGTCTTGTGTGAAATTGGTGAACATGGCCACGCGCACCTGCGTGCCATCCAGACGATGCTCAGCCAAGCCAATGGACGAGGCCTCAATCACGCAAGCACGTACCCCCGCATCCACCATGTCGCGCAAACGCGCTTGGAGCAACACAGGGTCTGGCGTGGTCATGCCTGTGACTTCAAGGTGAGCCACCTCACCCACGCCCAAGGTACCCACGATGGCACAACGCTGGCCGGTGTGTTGCAAGGCATGGGCTAGCCACCACGCCGTCGATGTTTTGCCATTGGTGCCGGTGATGGCTACCACGTCTAGCGCTTGACTGGGTTGTTCGTAATAGGCGGCGGCAATCGGTCCGCTGGCCGCCTTCAAGCCTGCATACGTGGCAATCGATGGGCATGGCTTCCAAGCAAAGGCGTCCGCACCCGCTTGCTCCACCAAGCAGGCAGTCGCCCCTTGCTGAAGGGCAGAAGCCACAAAGGCCCGGCCATCCGTCACACCACCGGGCCAGGCAATGAAGCCATCGCCTGCGCCTACGCGGCGGCTGTCCGTGTGCAACGCGCCGCGCACTTGGGTGCGGAGCCACTGGGCCGCATCGTGCGGCTTAGACAGTCGTTGCATCAAAACGACTCCTTCTCGACCTGGGTCACCACTTGGGGCTTGACTGCCATGTCCGGCTGCACACCCATCATGCGCAAAGTTTGCTGCACGGTTTGGCTGAACACAGGGGCAGCCACATCACCCCCAAAGTAAGCCCCGTTGGTGGGCTCGTCCACCATCACCGCCACCACGATGCGGGGGTTGTCGATGGGCGCGATCCCCACAAAGAAGCCTCGGTACTTTTTGCTGGCGTAGGCTTTGCCTTCGACCTTGTGCGCCGTACCCGTTTTGCCGCCCACCGAGTAGCCCATGGTTTGCGCTTTGGGGGCTGTGCCACCTTGGATGGTCACCAGATGCAACATGCTGCGAACAGCAGCTGCGTTTTGGGGTGAGAACACACGCGCCCCACTCACCACCTGCTGGTCTGTTTTCACCAAGCTCATGGGCACCATCTCACCGTCATGGGCAAACACCGTGTAGGCCTGCGCCAATTGGAACAAACTGGTCGACAAACCATAGCCGTAGCTCATCGTGGCTTGCTCAATCGGACGCCATGTTTTGTAGGCGCGCACTTTTCCAGCCGCAACCCCTTCAAACCGCAATTGCGGCTTTTGCCCCAGTCCAACTTGGGTGAACAATTCCCACATGTCATGGGGTTGCATTTGCATCGCGATCTTGACCGTGCCGACGTTGCTTGATTTTTGAATGATTTCATTCACGCTCAAGACACCATGCGGATGGGCATCCGTGATGGTGGCAGAACCCATTTGCAATTTGCCCGGCGCAGTTTGAATCAGGGTCTCAGGCTTGACGATGCCTTTTTCTAACGCCAAACCCACCACCAATGGTTTCATGGTGGAGCCTGGCTCGAAGGTGTCGGTGAGTGCCCGGTTGCGCAATTGCGCGCCGCTCAGGGAGCCGCGTTTGCCGGGTGAATAACTGGGGTAGTTGACCAAAGCCAGCACTTCACCCGTTTTGATATCCAACACCACCACGCTGCCCGCGGCTGCACGGTTGTTGATGACCGACTCTTTAATCTTTTCATACGCAAAGTACTGCACTTTGCTGTCAATGCTCAATTGCAGATCGCGGCCATCCATGGGTGGCACCATCTCCCCAATGTCCTCGACGACACGGCCCAAGCGGTCCTTGATCACACGACGTGACCCCACCTTACCGCCCAGCTCTTTATTGAAAGTCAGCTCTACGCCCTCTTGGCCGACGTTTTCCAAATTCGCAAAGCCCACCACATGTGCGACAGACTCCCCCTCGGGGTAAATGCGTTTGTACTCAGGACTGTCTGAGACGCCTTTGATCTTGAGTGCAGCGATCTCCTTGGCCACCGACTCTTCCACTTGACGCTTCAACATCACGTAGGTTTTGTCGTCGTCTTGCAGTTTCTTGTTGAGCTCGGCTTGGCTCATGTCCAGCAACTTCGCCAAGGCCTTCAGTTTGACGGGGTCGCGATCGATCTCTTCAGGATTGGCGGTGATACCTTTGACCGGCACACTCGACGCCAAAATATTGCCGTGGCGATCCAAGATACGGCCACGGTTGGCCGGCAAATCCAAGGTGCGCACAAAGCGCACAGTGCCTTGACGTTTGAAAAAAGCGTTGCCAATCACCTGCACATAGGCGGCGCGCGCGACCAAGCCCAAAAATCCCGCCGCAATGACGGCCACGATGAATTGGCTGCGCCAGATCGGCGTCTTACTCGCCAGCAAGGGACTGGAGGTGTACTGCACGCTGCGGCTGCTCATGGGCGAACCTCCGCAGGACTGGTCGCCGCTGCGCCACCCACCGTCGCGTAATGCGTGATAGCGGGCGTGATGGTGCGCATGCGTAACTGCTCACGTGCCAGCTTTTCAACCCGCAACGGCGTGGCTTGGGCGCGACGTTCCACATCCAGTCTGTCGTTTTCAGTTTCTAAACGCCGCGCTTCCTGGGTGGCTCGGTCCATCTCTGTGGTGAGCGAACGTGATTCATATTGCGTGCGGACCAAATACAGCGCGCTCGCCATCACCGCCACCATCAGCAACAGGCTCACGCGGTTCATGTTGAAGCCCCCAAGCGTTCAGCCACCCGCATGATGGCGCTGCGTGCGCGAGGATTGCCTTCCACTTCAGCCGCACTGGGCTTGATGCGATCAATCGCTTTGAAATCCATCACCTTAGGCGCTGCAAAAGGCGCACGGCGGTCATACACCTCACGCGAATGCTGCGTGATGAATTGTTTGACGATGCGGTCTTCCAAGGAATGGAAACTGATCACAGCCAATCGACCTCCAGGGCGTAAGACGTGCAACGTGGCGCTCAGCGCTTGTTGCAACTCCTCAAGCTCGGCGTTGATGAAAATCCGAAAAGCCTGAAATGTGCGCGTTGCAGGGTCCTTGCCCGGCTCGCGGGTTTTGACCGTGTCAGCCACGAGC
>CANGML010000231.1 GCA_947454585.1 Comamonadaceae bacterium | reverse complement strand
ATTGTTTTTGGGCAAGCTGTCGACCCACTCATAACGCTTGGGGCGTTTGAAGCGTGCGATTTCATGGAGGCAGAACGCGTCCAAGGCTTCCGTGCTGAGCATGACACCAGGTTGCGCCACCACGAAGGCCACGATGATTTCACCCCACTCAGGGTCGGGTGCGCCGACCACCGCCACCTCGCGCACACCGGGGGCTTGCAACAGCACTTCTTCCACTTCACGCGGGTACACATTGGAGCCGCCGCTGATGATGAGGTCCTTGCTACGGTCTTTGAGCGTCAGAAAACCATGGGCATCCAAGCTGCCCATATCACCGGTAAACAGCCACCCCTCGCGAATAGCAGCTGCGGTGGCCTCGGGGTTGCGCCAGTAGCCCGCCATCACGCTGTCACCCTTGATCAAGACTTCGCCCACCTCACCCAAGGGCAGGTCATGACCCTGGGGGTCAGTGACACGAATTTGCACCGGCGTTTGCGCCACACCAATCGACGCGAGGCGTTGGGCATGCTCAGGGTGCGTGGTGTCGCTCAAATGAAAGCGAGACAAGGCGGTGCCCACCATCGGGCTTTCCCCTTGACCGTAAATCTGCACAAAGCGCGGCCCCATGATGCGCAGGGCACGCTGGATGTCGGCCGCATACATGGGCGCACCGCCGTACACAATGGTTTTGAAAACACGACCGCAGGCGTCTGGCGCATGACCCGCTTGTTCAGCCTGCGCCACCAAGCGGTTGACGATGGTGGGGGCGGCAAACAAGGACAGCGGTCCCATTGCTTGGCCGAGTGCAAACAACTCTGCCGCGTCAAATCCGCCCGAGGCGGGCACCACGTGTCGTGCCCCAGCCATCAGATGTGGAATGGCATACAAACCTGCACCATGCGACATAGGCGCCGCATAGGCAATGGCGTCATTTGGAGAGACCGTATCTACATCGGTGAAATACGCCAAGCCCATGGTCATCAAATTGCGGTGCGTGATCATCACGCCTTTGGGGCGGCCGGTGGTACCACTGGTGTAGAAAAGCCAAGCTAAGTCATCCGCATCACGGGGTGCCATCGCAGGAAGCGGGGCTTGATCGTCTAGGGGGTTCGTTGCCCAAAATGCATCGGCTTGCGCGCTCTCCACATCCATGACACGCTGGAGTCCTTTGAGATCTTCGCCTGCTTCAGTCGTGATGTCGGCGGTGACAAAGGCCCAACTCGCTTGGGCGTTGTCGACAATCCATTGCGCCTCACGCACATGCAGCTTGGCGTTGATAGGAACAACGACCAAGCCCGCCCACCAAGCGCCAAACATCACCTCTAGGTAGCGCGGGTGGTTGTGCATAAACAGGGCTACCCGATCGCCCGGCTGGAGTCCTGCTTGTTCAAACTGTTGGGCCAGATGCGCGCAGCGTTGCGCCCACTGCGAATAAGTGGCCACGCGGGTCGTGCCGTGAAAAAGGGCTGGACGATTCGGATGCTGACGCGCCATGCGCAACAGTAAATGGGCGAGGTTCAAGCCAAGAGCTCCACAAAAGAAATACGGGTGTGAACGATACAGCGTTTAACTGTGGGAGGATTCAGGCCTTATGAATGTCAGCAAACCCGAAGGCGAGCGCCTCTCTAAACGCATCATGCAACTGCGCGATTGTTCGCGCCGAGAAGCCGAGCAGTACATCGAGGCGGGCTTTGTGCGTGTTGACAGCGTGGTGGTGCAAGAGCCCCAGTTTCGGGTGAGCAAGCAAACCGTGACCGTCGATGCGCAGGCCAGCTTGCTCAATCTGATGTCGATCACCCTCATTGTGAACAAACCTGTGGGTTGGACCGATGGCTTGGAGGCACCCGAACCCAAACGAGCGCTCAAAGGCCCGCAAGCGTTGCGCTCGCTGCTGAGCGCGACCCATCGCAGCCCGAACGACCGCAGTGATGTGCGGCATTTGAAAAGCCATTTGGCCAAACTTGAAGCCAGCGTGCCCTTGGAATACGAGGCCAGCGGTTTGGTGCCTTTCACGCAAGATTTCCGGGTGCAGCGCAAGCTGATCGAAGACATGCCCTTCATGGAGCACGAGTTGATCGTGGATGTGCGCGGCGAGGTTGCCCCCGATGCACTGCGTCCCATTGCGCGTGCGCTGCGTGATGAACGTCTGCGTTTGCCCGATTTCAAAATCAGTGTGGGCAGTGCCAATCCCGAGCGCAGCAAGCTGCGTTTGGCTGTCAAAGGCTCGCACCTAGGCTTGGCGCTTTACTTGTGTGAACTGGCTGACTTGGAGATTTTGGCCTTGCGCCGCATTCGCTTAGGGCGCGTGAGCTTGGGGGACTTGGAGGAGGGGGCTTGGCGCTATTTGGGCGAAGGCGAGCGCTTTTAAGCCTCAGTCGCGCTCAATTGGCTTCGCTGTTGCCCGACGCGGGCACGCGACGCGCGCCGGTGAAGCGGCGTTCCCAATAGGCGTCGCGCATGTCCTCGACCTTGACTTGTTTGCCGGGGCGGGGCGAGTGGATGAACTTGTTGTCACCCACATAGATGCCCACATGGCTGAAGGTCTGGCGCATGGTGTTGAAGAACACCAAGTCACCAGGCTTCAAGTCTTGCTTGTCGATTTTTTCGGTGACGGCGGCCTGCTCGCTGGCGCGACGTGGCAAGACCTTGCCCACGGTTTGCTCAAACATCGAGCGCACAAAACCACTGCAATCAAAACCTGTGTTGGCGTTGGTGCCGCCTCGGCGGTAGGGCACGCCTAAAAATGTCATGGCGTTGACCACCAAATCGGATGCCGTGTCCCCGACCGATTGGCGCACTTGGTCCATTTGCGCGACGATGCCGCGCTCGGCCAAATAGCGCTCAATATCATCTGCTGCATTGTTCGACGGCGCAGCATGTGCACTGGCGACGCAGCAAAGGATCAGGAGGGTTCGTTTCAACATAACCCTCTATTCTAACGTTTCTATCTGACTAGATTGATCAGCTACAGCGCTTAAGTTGTTGATTTGACTAGGGTTAATCCTAGAGTTGGCGGTCTTGCGTGGTATCGCTTGCGGCATCGTTGATACTTGCAGCCTCATTCATTGACCATTTAAGTTTGTATGTTGCTCGACGACCAAGAATCTCAACTCGTGCTGGTGGACTACCAAGCGCGTCTGATGCCCGCTATTTTTGAAGCCGATGGGGTGTTGGCCAATGCCATGCGCTTGGCCCAGGCCGCGCACTGGATGGAGGTGCCGACCTACGGCACGGAGCAAAACCCCGACAAGCTGGGGCAAAACCCGGCGGAGCTTCGCGCGCTCTGCCGCCGCACGATTCCGAAGATGAGCTTCAGCGCGTGTCCTGACGGTTTGAGCGAATTGCTGCGCCCAGCAGCGCGCGCGCCGGCTGGCAATGCCCGCAGCCTGCCCAAGCATTTGCAAAAGGCTGTGCCACAAGAGCCCACCCGACAAAGCATTGTGATTGCCGGTTGTGAGGCGCATGTCTGCTTGCTGCAAACCGCTTTGGATTTGCTGGAAGAGGCGTATTCGGTGTGGGTGGTGACGGATGCGTGTGGTTCGCGCACCGAACGCAACCGTGATGCCGCATTCGATCGCTTGGCGGGCGCTGGTGCT
>CANGML010000230.1 GCA_947454585.1 Comamonadaceae bacterium | reverse complement strand
TCGGCCAAATAGGCCTGGAACAATTCGCTCACCACTTGCTTGGCCCATTCGGTGGTGTGCAACACCTGGGGATGGCGATACAACTGATGCAACAAAAAGCTTTTCAGCGAGGTCGACGACGCTTTCATCTCGGCGCTGAACTGCACCAAGGGCGGCAATTGACGCACCTGGTCCGCTGAGGTGGGCGCGTGTGTTTGCAATGCCGATTGGGTGGTGCGCAACACGTCATAGACCTGATCGCTCAACATGCGGCGAATGGTTTCATACAGCACACGGCGACCTTGTAGCTCGGGGTAGTCCGCCAAAGTTTGCGCGTGGTAGCGGGCAAACAGCGACACGTCTTGCAATTGTTCAAGGCTGAGCAAGCCTGAGCGTACGCCGTCATCAATGTCGTGGGCGTTGTAAGCAATGGCGTCGGCCAAGTTGCAGAGCTGCGCCTCTAAGCTGGGTTGTGTGCTGTTCAAAAACCGAGCGGCGACGCCACCGGGCTCGTGGGCATTGATGAGTTCGGCGTTGCGACGCGCGCAGTGCTTCAAGATGCCCTCGCGGGTTTCAAAGCTCAGGTTCAAACCATTGAAGGCGGGGTAGCGCTCTTCGAGTTCGTCCACCACGCGCAGGCTTTGCAGGTTGTGTTCAAAGCCGCCGTAAGGGGCCATGCATTCGTTCAACGCATCTTGGCCAGCATGACCAAAAGGGGTGTGGCCGAGGTCGTGGGCCAAGGCTATGGCTTCGACCAAATCTTCATTCAAACCTAAGGCACGGGCGATGGAGCGACCGAGCTGCGCCACTTCTAAAGAGTGCGTCATGCGGGTGCGAAACAAATCGCCTTCGTGGTTCAAAAAAACTTGGGTTTTGTAGACCAAGCGTCTGAAGGCGGTGGAGTGAACGATGCGGTCGCGGTCGCGTTGGTGCGGGTTGCGAAAGCTTGAGGCATGGACGGGGGCATCGGGCTCTGCATGCCGTCGACCTCGGGAGTGATCTGGCTGGCTGGCGTAGGGGGCGAGTTGGGTCGACTTGTTATTTTTCACAGCAGTCATCGATCACTTGCGCCACCAAGGCATCGGGCGCGCCGCGCACGATGGCGGTACCGGGCTTGTCGATGAGCACGAATTTGATTTCGCCGGCTTCGGCTTTCTTGTCCACACGCATGTGATGCAAATATTCCTCAGCGCCAAGTTTGGGGCCCACGACAGGCAAGCCGGCACGTTCGATCAGCGCCGTGAAGCGCGAGACAAAGGCCTCATCGACCAAGCCCAAGCGCTGAGAGAGGTGTGAGGCCATGACCATGCCGCAGCCCACGGCTTCACCGTGCAGCCATTCGCCAAAACCCAAGCCTGCCTCAATGGCATGACCAAAGGTATGGCCGAAGTTAAGGATGGCGCGAAGGCCACCTTCGCGTTCGTCTTGGCTCACGACCCAAGCCTTGATCTCACAGCTGCGTTTCACGGCATGCGCGAGGGCTTTGGGGTCGCGGGCCATCAGGGCATCCAAATGGTCGTCCAGCCAATCCAAAAAGGGCATGTCGGCAATGGGGCCGTATTTGATGACTTCTGCCAAGCCCGCACTCATCTCACGTTGCGGCAAGGTTTGCAAGGTATCGAGGTCACACACCACGCGTTGGGGTTGGTAGAACGCGCCGATCATGTTCTTGCCGATAGGGTGGTTGATGGCGGTTTTGCCACCCACCGAAGAGTCGACTTGCGCCAGCAAGGTGGTAGCCACTTGCACAAAGGGCACGCCGCGCATGTAGCAGGCGGCAGCAAATCCCGTCATGTCACCCACCACGCCGCCCCCCAAGGCGAACAGCACAGTTTTGCGGTCGGCACCATGGCCCAGCAAGGTATCAAAAATCAAATTCAGTGTTTGCCAGTCTTTGTGATTTTCACCGTCGGGCAGCACCACGGTATGTACCGCTGGGTAGCGCGGCGCGATGGCCGCACGCAAACGCTCGGCATAGATCGGACCTACGGTGCCGTTGGTGACGATCAAGGCGGCGGCGGCTTTGGGCAGATGGGCCCACGTGCTCGGTGCGTCCAACAGCTGCTCACCGATCAAGATGTCATAACTGCGGTCGCCCAAATCAATGGCGACACGTTCAAGGGGCTGGGCGTAGGACATGGATCAGGCTCGGTGAGGGGGTGAGACGCGGGGGCGGTCCGTTGTCGAAGGCGCTGGCGAGGGCGCGATATGCCCCGCCAGTTCAAGCTGCGAGACGATCATGTTGACCAAGCCTGCCACATTGGGGCGACCGGTTTCGATCACGTAATGCGCGGTTTCACGGTACAGCGGGTCGCGTTGGTCAAACAAATCACGCAAGCGCGTCATCGGGTCGGCCACTTGCAACAAAGGGCGGTTTTGGTCATGACGCAGACGCCGGAACACCTCTTCGGGACTGGATCGCAAATAAAACACCTGGCCGCGTGCACGCAAATGTTCCCGGTTGATCGGGCGCAGCACCGACCCGCCGCCGCTTGATAGCACGCCTTCGTGATGTTGACATAAATCGGCAATCACTTCGGATTCGAGATCGCGAAAGCGGTCTTCCCCTTCGCGCTCGAAATACTCGCGGATGGAGCAGCCCAAGCGGTGCTCAATCGCGTGATCCGAATCAACAAAGGGGAGGTGCAGACGTCGGGCAAGTTGACGCCCCACGGTCGTTTTACCGGAACCCGGCAGACCCACCAAAACCAACAACATATGCTTTCTTAACGTGCAACGGCACTGTGATCCAGCATTTTAGGGGTTATGAAGACCAGGAGCTCCTGCTTCGACGTGGCGCGGCGACTGTTTTTGAACAAATAGCCCAGCACGGGGATATCGCCGAAAAACGGCACTTTGTACTCATCCTCTTGCTCACTGGTCTCGTAGATGCCACCGATCATGACAGTGCCGCCGTTGTCCACCACCACCTGGGTCTTGATGTGTTTGGTGTCAATCGCAAAACCCGCCGGCGTGACTTGGCCCACGTTGTCTTTTGAAATATCCAACTCCAAGACGATGCCACCCTCGGGCGTGAGGTGCGGCGTGACCTCGAGCTTGAGGTTGGCTTTGCGAAACGCCAAGCTGGTGGCGCCACTCGCGGCCGCAACTTGGTAGGGCAGCTCCGTGCCTTGCTCGATGACTGCTTTGGATTGATCCGCCGTCACCACGCGCGGGCTCGACACCACTTTGCCCTTGCCATCGGCTTCCAACGCGGAGAGCTCTAGATTCAAAAAACGGTTTTTAGACGCATTGAAGATGGATACCGCAAAGCTGGCCGCAGCCACGCCATTCAGGCCTGCGGCGGGCAAATTGACGAATTGACCAGAGGTATCCAGCGCCTTGTCCGCGATGTTGAAGTTGGTGGGCTGTTGGGCCGTGGGGTTGGCATTGGCCATGACATTGGTGTTGGTTGTGCCCCACACGCTTTGGGCACCGCCCTGCCCCATGCCGCCGAGCCGCACCCCCAAGGTTTGCCCGAAGGTGTCACTGGCCTGCACGATGCGTGCCTCGATCATGACTTGTCGCAAGGGGATATCAATCTGACGGAGCATCTCCGCCACGTGCGTCAGACGTGCCTCTACATCGGTGACAAAAAGTTGGTTGGT
>CANGML010000229.1 GCA_947454585.1 Comamonadaceae bacterium | reverse complement strand
TTTTGGTACTTATCCATAGGTAAAAATCTATGAATGCAACATTCCGGCAAATACGCTTATTCAAAGCCTTGGCAGACACCGGCAGCGTGAGCGGCGCCGCCCGTGCGATGCACGTGACACAGCCCACCGCATCGATGCAGTTGAAGGAGATATCTCAGGCGATTGGGTTGCCCTTGTACGACGTGATCGGTAAAAAGGTCCACCTCACTGAGGTCGGACAAGCGTTGGCCCTAACAGCAAGATCGATGGTCTTCGAGTGGGAGTCTTTTCAACAACGTGTTGACGAAATCAAAGGACTCTCTCGTGGGAAATTACGTGTGGCCGTGGTGAGTACGGCCAAGTACTTCATGCCAAAGATGATCGGAAGTTTTTGTCAGAAATACCCTGCAATTGACGTGGCGCTTGAAATACTGAACCGTGATGGGGTGGTCCAACGATTGCAGAACAACTTGGATGACCTGTACATCATGTCCATGCCGCCCACCACGATGAATTTACATGATGAGTTGCTGATGCCCAACCCCATTGTGGTGATCGCTTCCATCTCGGATGCGTTGGCAGCTAAGAAAAAGATTTCCCTGACCGAGTTAAAGAACCATCGATTTATCTTGCGAGAGCCAGGCTCAGGCACGCGAATGGCCGGCGATCAGTTCTTTCGTCAAAAAAAATTCAAACCAAATATCAGACTTGAATTAGGCAGCAATGAGGCCGTCAAAGAGTCGGTGGCGGGGGGGCTGGGTATTGGTGTTATTTCTAGGCATGCCTTACACGGGATGGACAAAGAACATGGCGTACGCGTGATTGACGTGGTGGGCTTTCCGCTGCCATCCGCCTGGCATATGGTCAACCCCAGCCATCAGAAGTTGTCGCCAGTTACGTTGGCATTTAGAAAGCACTTACAAAAAGAGATCGCTCAGCTTTGAAGCTGACGTGCTTGCGCTGCGATCAGTGACTTGGTGTCGTTGGAGAGTCGATTGAGATTTTTGAGTTGCATCAACATGCGAGGGTTCTTGGCCAAGCTGTCTGAATGCTTGTTCAGGTAATCCCAGTACAAGGTGGTGAAGGGACAGGCCGTTTCGCCAATGGATTCTGCGGGATTGAATCGACAGCCTTTGCAATGGTTGCTCATGCGGTCTATGTATTTTCCGCTGGCGACATAGGGCTTGCTGGCCATCAAGCCACCATCGGCAAACTGACTCATGCCCAGCGTGTTGGGAAGCTCCACCCATTCCACGGCATCTACATAAACAGCCAAGTACCAGGCATGCACCTCCTTGGGCGAGACGCCGAGTAACAAAGCATAGAGCCCTGTCACCATCAAGCGCTGGATGTGATGGGCATAGCCATGAGTGAGCGTTTGCCCAATGGCATCGCGCAGGCATGCCATGTCGGTTTCCCCTGTCCAATAAAAGCTGGGCAGCGGGGCATGGGCATTGGATGTGTTCAGATCCACGTAGCCGGGCATATTCATCCAATAAATGCCTCTCACGTACTCGCGCCAACCTAAGATTTGTCGCACGAATCCTTCTACGGCTTCAATCGGTGCGTGCCCTTTGTTGAGCGCCTCGACCGCTGCGTTTAACACCTCTCTTGGGTTGAGCAGTTTTAAATTCAAAGCACATGACAGATGCGAGTGATAAAGCCAGACCTCGCCCTCCCACATCGCGTCTTGGTAAAGGCCGAAGCTGGGCAGTCGGTGCAGGATGAACGCATGCAAGGTCTCCAGTGCTTGTTCGCGTGTGACAGGCCAGCCAAAACTGTCGACAGAGCCAGGGTGATGGGCAAAGCGCTGTTGCACCAAGCGGATCACTTCTTGAGTGATGGCATCGGGCGCAAATCGCGTGGGGGCGGGCAGGGCACCTGGCCCCTGTTTGCCAAAGCTGCCGCGGTTGTCGGCGTCGAAGTTCCACTGGCCCCCGATGGGTTTGTCCCCCTCCATCAAGATGCCTGTTTTGTGCCGAAGTTCTCGGTAAAAGAACTCCAAGCGCAGTTGCTTGCGGCCGTTGGCATGTTGGGTGAAGTCGCGCACCGTGCTAAAAAAATGGGTGTCATCACGAATCTCTAGCAGCAAGTCATGTTGACTCGCAACGGCGCGCAAGCTCTGTAGTACACGCCAATCCCCTGGCGCGGTCATGATTAATTTCGCAGGGCGGTTGGCGGTGATCGCTTTGTCGAGTTCCCCAGCCAAGGTGCCCACATTGTCGCTAGCGTCGATCGCGCTGTACATCACGCGCCAATTTTTTTGGCGCAAGTCAGCAGCGAAATGACGCATGGCACTCAAGAAAAGCGTGCTGCGTTGCTTGGCTGATTTGACATGCGTGGATTCCTCATCCACCTCCGCCATCCAAATGGCATCTTGTTCTGCATCGAAATCCGTCAGTGCTGAGGCGTCTTGGTTGAGTTGGTCGCCCAACACCAAAACAAGGTGGCGCAAAGGAGGTGTCATGGGGTGAGCCTTAGAAGTCAAAGCCAAGCTGTTGCTTGTCAGGGGAGGGTTGTGGAGAGGTTTTTTTGCGCGCGTGCATGGTTTTACGCGACGCATGTTTGTCGATCACGGCTTTTTTTCCGGCTTTGACGTCTGAGGTTTGGCGTCTCGCGTGGAGGCGTTACTTGGCCTGGCGGGTTGCGGTCGCCAGGTCTACAAGGGGCTGGGCGAACTGATGCGGTGACAGGTGTGCTGGCATGTGCCACGGTTCAAACAGCCATGTGTCCGGCACATCACGCATCTGTGGGAGCCAGCGTCTGACAAATCGACCATGCGGATCATGGTCTTGTGCTTGTTTGATAGGGTTATAGACGCGCGTCGTATTGATGCCTGTCGTGCCAGATTGCATTTGCAATTGGCTCCAGTGGATGCCTGGTTCATAGTCTAAAAACTGCGTGGCGAGCCATTCACCTACGGGGCGCCAGTGCAGCCACAAGGGATAGGCCGCCACGGAGACCAACATGGCACGCATGCGAAAGTTCAACCAGCCGGTTTCCCTCAGCATGGTGACGCAGGCGTCCACCATAGGCCAACCGGTACGTGCATTTTTCAGGGCTTCAAAGTATTCTGGGTTGAAGTCGTTCTCACGCAGATCGTCGTAGCCGCGATGCATATTGCGCCACTCAATGGCTGGTTCGCTTTCGAGCTTTTGGATGAAATGGCAATGCCAATACAAACGGCTGATGAAGGCGGTCAAGCCGGCACGGTGTCGGCTCGCTTGGGGTGGGAGCTGTGCGATGTGGGCCCGTGTGTGCTGCACCACTTCACGCATGCTGATGCAACCGTACGTCAGGTAAGCGGACAGGCGAGAGCACGCATCTGGCGCCGACAGAGGTGACGAAATGCCGCCTCGATACCCGATGCTGCGTGCGTTCAGAAAGCTGTGCAGTGTGGTCAAGGCACGCGTGCGCCCCCCCAGGTGTCTGTGGGGTGGGTTGTGTTGCAAGTGCGCTGGGGCAGACATGACCAAGGGGGCTGGGGCGCCTGCCGGCTGCGACAGCCAAAACGTCAAGGATTCAACCTGTGGCATGGGCGACGCCATGTGTTGTTCCCATGCGCTTTGCCATAAGTTGCGATTTTTTAATCTGCGCACCACGCCAAACTGTTGAAACTCTTG
>CANGML010000228.1 GCA_947454585.1 Comamonadaceae bacterium | reverse complement strand
TACGCCTATGTGTTCCACCGTGCCGCCTTCATCAAAAAGAAATTCAAAGCCTACGAGAAACACCACACCTTGGTGGATCGCACGCTGGCCATGATTTTTGAAAAAGCCTCCACCCGCACGCGTGTGAGCTTTGAGGCGGGCATGTACCAATTGGGCGGCTCGGTGGTGCACCTCACCACGGGTGACAGCCAATTGGGCCGCTCGGAGCCGATTGAGGACAGCGCCAAAGTGATCAGCCGTATGACCGACTTGGTGATGATTCGCACCTATGGCCAAGACAAGATCAGCAGCTTTGCGGCCAACTCACGCGTGCCCGTGATCAACGGGTTGACCAATGAGTTTCATCCCTGCCAAATCATGGCGGATTTGTTCACCTTCATTGAACACCGCGGTTCCACCGCGCATCCCCTCGAATGCCTAAAAGGCAAGGTCGTGGCTTGGGTCGGGGACGGCAACAACATGGCCAACACCTGGCTTCAAGCGGCCGACATGTTGGGCTTCACCGTGCACGTCAGCACGCCCAGCGGCTACGAAGTCGACCCCGCCATTGCTGGTCTTTCCAATACCCACTGTTACAAAGTTTTCAAAGACCCGATGCAGGCCTGCGAAGGTGCCGACTTGGTAACCACCGATGTATGGACCAGCATGGGCTATGAGGCGGAAAACGAAGCCCGCAAAAAAGCATTTGCCGATTGGTGCGTCGACAGCGAGATGATGGCCGTAGCCAAAACCGATGCCCTCTTCATGCACTGCTTGCCGGCGCACCGAGGCGAGGAGGTGTCAGCCGACGTGATCGACGGTCCACAAAGTGTGGTGTGGGACGAAGCCGAAAACCGCATGCATGTGCAAAAAGCGTTGATGGAGTACCTGCTCCTCGGCCGCCAGTAACCCATGTCAGCCTGCACCAGCTGCGGCGCATGCTGCGCGAGTTTTCGGGTGGATTTCAGCGTGGAAGAAATGGACACCCAGGGTGGCTCCGTCCCCACAGGTTTAGCTCAAGAACTCACCGCCTCGCTATGTCGTATGCGGGGGACCGACTACTCGCCGCCACGTTGTGCAGCCCTAAGCGGCAAAGTCGGAGAAAAAGCCACCTGTGGCATCTACGAATGGCGCCCATCACCTTGCCGTGAGTTTGAAGAAGGCAGTGACGCTTGCCAACGCGCACGGCTGCGTCACGGCTTGGCCCCTGCTTGATAGCCATACAGCCAAGGCACATCCATCACGCGTGCACCCATCATGCGCAAACTAATGTCACGACCCACACGCATCGGCCCCGTCGCGTGAAAAATCTGGCCATTGCGAACCGCCCTTGACTGCACGCGTGCATTGCGCTGCCAGCGCGCATGAGCAAAGCGCTGAAGTGCCTGCGGCACATCCACAGCCGATGACCCAGACAAGTGGCTAGCCAAGGCACAAGCGTCTTCAATCGCCATGCCTGCGCCTTGCGCCAAATAGGGCAACATCGGATGCGCGGCATCGCCCACCAACACCAATCGGCCTTGGGCGTGTTCGTGCGAACCTTGCATTGCGGGGCGTCCACACAAAGGCCACAAACGCCAGTCGCTGCAAGCCGCCATCAAATCAATCAAAGGCGTACAAGCACCGCGCAAGGCATGGTGTAACTCAGCGAGGGTTTGCGCCTCTGACTTTTGGGCGTTCCACGTTTGCAAGGCTTTTAAATGCTTGGCGTCTGCATCCATCAAACGGCCTTCGGCCAAACACACCACATTCAAGAACTCGCCTCCACGCACGGGGTAACTCACCACATGGGCATGCGCGCCCATCCAGACCGACACCTCTTGGCGGCGCAGGTGCATCGGCAAATTAGCTTGCGCCACCAACGCGCGATACGCGATATGCCCCGTGAATGCTGGCAAACCATCGTCCAACACTTGTTGACGAAGCGGGCTCCACACCCCATCGGCCGCCACCGCAAGCGAAGCAGGGTGGTGCTGTGTTTGTCCCTGCTGGACCACCTCCAACACAGCCTCATCCGGAGACTGGCTGACGCGCTGCACTGAGGCATCACTGTGCACATGGACACCTTCGTGGGCAGCCGCTTGCATCAACAACCCATGCAAATCCGCCCGGTGTAGGGTGACATACGGCGCCCCGTACCTTGTCACGGCGTCTTTCACGGGCCAAGTGGCCAACACCGCCCCCGTGACCAGGCTACGTGCATGCAAATCTGTAGGAAACGCCGCCACCTGCTTCAACGCACCGTCCAACCCCCAAGCTTGCAAAATACGCGTCACATTGGGGCCTAACTGCACGCCAGCGCCAACTTCGGAAAACGCAGCTGCCCGTTCAAACACACTGACGCCCCAACCCTCTCGCGCCGCGGCAAAGCCAGTTGCCATGCCAGCGATACCGCCACCCGCAATCAATACATGCCTGTTCATAGACGTGATTGTGCTATGTCTGTAGTTTGCAAAAATGCACAGGCAAGGCCTATGATTTACGGATCACATCAGGAGTCCTCTGCCATGAAACGCCGCACCCTCATACAAGCCAGCGCCAGCCTGCTGCCTCTCTTTGCCCAAGCCCAAGACAAATACCCCAATCCGGCTAAAACCATCATGTGGATTTGCCCCTACGCAGCAGGCGGCAATGCCGACAGCCGCTCTCGGCAAGTGGCCAAGGCCATGGGCACCCTGCTGGGCCAGCCCATCATCATCGACAACAAAGCAGGTGCTGGCGGCAATATTGGCACCGAGGCCATCGCCCGCGGCAAGCCCGATGGCTACACCTTGGGCATGGGCAACTTTGCGCCCTTGGCGGTCAACCAAGCCTTGTTTAAAAAACTCAACTTCGACCCCCTCAACGACCTCACCCCCATTTGTTTGATTGAACGAGGCCCGCTCATCCTCATGGTGCGCAATGATTCCCCCTTCAAGACTGTGAAGGACTTGGTAGCCGCAGCCAAAGCATCCCCTGGGAAGCTCAGTTATGGCTCGGGTGGCATTGGCGGTTCTCATCACTTGAGCGGCGCATTGTTTGAGCATGCCGCAGGCATTGACATGATTCACGCCCCCTACAAAAGCGGCTCGGCTGCCGCCACCGATTTGATGGGTGGCCAAGTGCACCTGATGTTTGAGCAGATGTACGCCGCCATGCCCTCGATCCAAGGAGGTCGTATGCGGGCCTTGGCCATCACCAGCAAAAAGCGTTCACCTTTGTTGCCCGATCTGCCGACCATGGGTGAACAAGGTTTCCCCGAGGTGGAAGTGCTCAACTGGCAAGGCTTGATTGGTCCCAAAGGCATGGCGCCAGCGTTGGTCAAACAGCTCAATACCGTCTGCAACCAAGCCCTCCAAACGGCCGAGGTGAAAGAAAAAATCTTGAGCCAAGGCAATGAAGTCGGTGGCGGCACGCCTGAGCAATTTGCGGCCCTCATCAAGGCAGAGGCCCCACGGTGGGCAAAAGTCGTGCGGGATGCGAAAATCGACCCAGAATAATTTTTTAGCTGCCCTGTCAGCAGCCACGACGATGACCACACTCAAAGCCCCCGAGCTCCTGCTCCCCGCAGGTTCGCTCGACAAAATGCGCGCTGCTTACGACTTCGGCGCCGACGCCGTTTACGCGGGACAACCTCGCTACAGCTTACGTGCTCGCAACAACG
>CANGML010000227.1 GCA_947454585.1 Comamonadaceae bacterium | reverse complement strand
TTTGCGAGAACTTGGAGTTCTGGAAAGTCTTTCGCCATCGCTGCGCCATAAAGCGGCTTGAAGGCGCCTTGGTGGCAGGTGCTGCAATTGACCTTAGCCACATCACCTTTAGGTCCCAAGCGGTTGGCTGGGAAGGTCTCAGTGAGCGGAGTCAAGTAGTCATTGTTCAACTCACGCGCCATCCGAATGCCATGCCAAGCTGTGACACGCTGCGGCCTAGACTCTTCCCACGATTGGAAATTGCGGGTGTTGTGGCAATAGGTACAGTTCACGCCCAAGGACTCAGACATATGCACCATCAACGAGTAGGTGTGCTCGGTTTGCTTGAGCGATGCACGGTTGGCATGGGCACCCACACCCGCCATGGCCTCATTGCCGTTGACGCGAATAGGCAGAGCGTCTTTGAGGTAAGGCGTGAACGGATCAAATGGCAGTGAGGTCAGACCTGCTTCTTTCGTGGCTATATTTTGCCCCGCCAAATCACCCAACAAGCTGCTGGCGTATTTGCGGTCTTTAGGCGCCGTCCACACCTGGGTTGGCACGTTGTTACCGCGATGGCAGGTGTAGCAAGTGACGCCGGTTTCAGCGACGTGGGCTTTCCAATCCTGATTGACTTTTTGCGTCATTTGGATCATCCGACGAGCCACCACCTTGGTGTACTTGGTGTCCTCTGCAAAATTCTGCACGTTGTGGCAATAAGCACAGCCCTGATCGGGTGCGACCCACTGCGTGATAGAAGCCATGTGCCGATTGAATTGGCCAACGCTCAAGTCACCCAAGACCTGCACATTTTTGTAGACCTGACTCGCCTTGGGGCCATCCGCCGCGGCGGCGTCTGCTGCAACGGGCGCTTGGTTCAAAGACGCCTGTTTGAGCAAAGTCCGAGGGTTATAAATTTGTTCCATGCCTGTGCCGCGGAACCCTGTTTGCACAGTTTCAATCGGCGGGCGCTCGCAACCCGAGAGCAGAACAGCGGCCCAAACACAAAGGGCTAATTTAAAGATGAGTTTCATGGCTTGACTCCCAGAATTGCGGGATCAACCACGACAGGGCTGCCCAAGGGGTACGCAGGAACAACGTGATGCTTGACCGACCAGAGGTACCAGTTATCGACCACCGTTCCGGTAAGCAAAATACCAACGCCACCCACCAAAGGGCACAGCACAGCAAACCACCAAGCCCAGCGGTGAATGGACTCCATGGTGGCGTTAAAGCCCATGGTCCAGCGCCAGAACAAGGCCGCACGCTCAGACGCAGTCCCGCGGTCCACAATTTGCTCAATCTCGCGCTCACCGCCGTAGCGAGTGACTGCCAAAATAGTGGCACCGTGCATTGCAAACAACAACACAGATCCATACAGGAAGACGATGGACAACGCATGGAATGGGTTGTAGAACAGATTGCCATGACGCAGTGAGAGCGCCGACACCCAGTCCAGATGCGGGAAGATACCAAACGGCACCGCCTCAGACCAACTGCCCATCATGATGGGGCGGAAGAAGCCACACACCAGATACAACCAAATCGCGGCGGCAAAAGCCCACGCCACGTGCGTGCCCAAACCCAATTGTCGAGCGCGTCGATAAGTACGCACCCACCAGAGCATGATGGACATGGTGAGCATGAAGCCCACAATGAGCCACCATCCCCCTTGTTCGAGCGGCGGGAAACTCAAGCCATAAGCAGGCGCTGGTGGTTCCAACGCCAGCCAAAACAACTGACGTACCAGCTGAATGGGGTTCCAATCCACCGAGGCCAACATGTTGAAGCCAATGATGTTGAATGCAACGATGCCAAAGAGCAAGGACGCCACACCCAAGGTCCCTAAATAAACAGGTCCGATTTGAGCGTTACCAATGCGCCCTAACAGGTGCAGCAAAAATGGTTTACCCAAGCGTTTGTCGTCACCGCGGGGCAACTCCACCCCATCGTGCACGGGCCCGACAGGCTGCACTGAGGTGAAAAGATTTTGATATTGAGCCATTTCAATTTCCTCTCTTTTTTAATCAAGTGCGCCAAATTGGCATGTTGAGCCACCAGCCCCACCACTCAGGCCAAGCGCCCGTCCAAAACGGACCACTCACCACAATACAAACAATGCCGAACCACACAGCGGCGAGCGCCAAGAACAGACCCAAGCGGTGAATACCCAATGTGCCCACCGAGTAACCAATCAGGTCTCGGAAGAAGGTGTCTTCATGCTCAGGCGACTTCACGGTCTCGCCTTTACCTGGATTGGTGGCAGACAACACCAAGCCACCGTGCATGGACAGCGCAAGCGTGGTTGCAAAGAACAAGCTGGCAGCGATCATGTGCCACGGGTTGTAATGAAAGTGCAGGTATTGGTAAGCGGTGTTGCTGACCCAATCCAAGTGGCTGTAGATGCCGTAGGGAAACGCATGGCCCCAAGCACCCATCAGCACGGGACGGATCACTTGCAAACTCACATATGCCAAGATCGCCATGCCAAAGGCCACGGGCACATGCAGCCCCATGCCTAATTTGCGACAAATCTCAACTTCGCGTAATGCCCACGAGACGAATGAACCAATGGCGCACACGGTGATGAGTTGCCATAAGCCGCCTTCCATCATGGGTGCGAATCGCAAGCCATATGAAATGTCGGGCGGGGCAATGTTGATTTGCCAAGGGTTCCAAGTAGGGCCCATCGCCGCGCCCCACAGAATCATCATGGTGCCTGAGAGGGCGAAAAATAGAGTTGTGATTCCGAAGAATCCAACGTAGAAAGGACCGACCCAAAAATCAAACAGGTCGCCCCCAAAAAGGGTACCGCCGCGGACACGGTATTTGCGTTCAAAACTTAACATGGACATAGTTGCATCCTCCGACCGAATGACTGTTTGTGAGGTCTAGTGGGCTTCAAGTGACGATTCAAAAGGACAGACGTACCGTTCAAAAAGAGCGATGTACGTCTGTCTGGATAAAGACCAAGGGTCCTTACTTTTGCGGCAAAGCCGCGTTCTGGGACTGAACCCTCGCCGCTGCGACCTTGGCCGTATCGGGATGCCAGCTGTTGATGTTGTACCGATCGCCACTGATTTGAATCAGATGAATCGATGTGGAGATAAAGGCAATCATCAGTCCTGTTAGAACGATGGCCTTGCGGGGATCTATCACACGCCAAATGCGCCACATAGTAATTTCCTTTCTTAACTCACTTGAGAAATAACGGTATATACAGAAGTCCTCACGCCATCAAGCGTGGTCATAGATTCCTCTGCACCAGGCAGCCAACTGCGCCAATTAAGAACGAACAGTTGCCCAACTAGAGCGATCACCATGAACACAATGAAGAGCATCACGAAAATAAACCAATAGCCCTGGTAGGGATCCATCGGGTTATTGTTTGTTTTGCTGTTGTTCGGATTCGTCATACATACCTCCTTGTTATGGTTCTTTTAGAACCAGGGACGCCAGATCCACACCAAGCTGTGTGCGAAAAAAGCTCCTGCGGCCCACAACAGGTAACCCTGTATGTAGTACGTATGGAACTCTTGGGCTTCTGCGTCTGTCAGCCCTGAGGGGTTAGCTGCATCAGTCATAGTTAGTGCCTCTCTCAAAACGCCTTGCGGCGACTCCCCGCACCCGGACGGATACGGAACGGACT
>CANGML010000226.1 GCA_947454585.1 Comamonadaceae bacterium | reverse complement strand
GTCAGAGGTTGCGAATTGGGTGCTGAAAAAACCAGCACCTGACCAACGTACCGCGATTGAAGACTGCATCACACGCACCAGCTTGGCCTTGCCGCATTTGCTCGCGGGAGACATGGTGAAAGCCACGCAAATGATTCACACCGCCAAGCCGCCTCGGCCCAAACCACCTCGGCCGGCCACGCTGCTTGGCACTGAGAAGACTGGAGCGCCGACTGATGAAGCCGATAGCCCTAATGGAGTTGATTCGAAGTAACCCGCTACGCAGGGAGGACGTGCTTCGACGTATCGCGTTGAGTTTGGTCTTACTGGAGGTCGGTAGCAGCCACTCAGAATCGGTCTATCGTTGCGGCAACAGCTACAGCGGCTCTAGCCAATGCACGCAAGAGGCGGCGACTGAAGTCACCGCCAACACCGAGCCTCGCCAACACGCGGTAACACCCAACAACACAGCCACGCAAGACCAGCGTGAGGCTGATGCACTTGAGAAAAAACGCCTGCAGTCCGAACGGCTAGCCACGCAAAGCCAGCCTGCCCGTGTGGTGGTGGTACCGGGCCAGAACCAAACCGCACCGCCGCCTGAAACACCACGACATGGTCAACGATTACACAGGCCACAGAGCCCATATTTCACCGCAAAAGACCCAAACAAACCTGTAAAGAAAACTACCAAAGATTAGGCGTTGTCTTGCAAGCGGCGAAACTTGGCAAACAGCGCCTCGCGTCCCTCAACCCGCTCAGGATTGATGGGAATACATGCCACAGGACACACTTGCACACATTGGGGCTCATCAAAATGCCCCACGCACTCGGTGCACTTGTCTGGGTTAATTTCGTAAATTTCTGGCCCTAGAAAAATAGCTTCGTTGGGGCACTCAGGCTCACACACATCGCAGTTGATGCATTCATCGGTGATCATCAAGGCCATAAGAAATCCGTCACGGGGCTAAATAAAAAGTGATTATCCCAGCCTCAGGTAGATGCTGCCTTCTTGGCCATCAAACGCTGATAAACCCCTGCCGACACCAAATTCTGCCCATCCCCCTCGCCACCCAGTAAAGAAATTTCGCGCACAAAGGTGCTAGAGATGAATTGGTATTTGGCAGCAGGCGTAAGGAACACGGTTTCGACATCGGGCATCAGTTCACGGTTCATGCCTGCGAGTTGGAACTCGTAGTCAAAGTCGGTCACAGTGCGTACGCCACGTACCATCACGGAGGCATGGTGCGCACGCACAAAATCGCGTGCCAAGCCCTCAAAGGGCACCACTTCCACTTGGGGGTGCGCAGCCATGGCCTCCCGTGCCATGTCCATGCGTTCGTCCAAGGTGAACAAGGTTTTCTTGTGGTGCGCCGTGGCCACTGCCAAGATGACTTTGTCAAACAGCGCTGCCGCACGCAACACGATGTCCTCATGACCCAAGCTGATGGGGTCAAAGGTGCCAGGATAAATGGCAACAACTTGCTTGGACATGGGCACTCCTGTGTGTTTGCTGAAAGTCAGCGTTGATTATGCAATTCGGCGCAGCAAATGCGCATGCACCGCGCCCGCCTTGAGGTGACGGTGCAGCATGAAACCCCTAGGCGCTAACTGCTCATCCGTCCACGCCACAGGGGCTTCAAGGTACACGTAACCATCCGCCTTCACGGCTTTGGCTGCGGCTTGCAAGGCGGGTTCAAACAACGCACCATCAAATGGCGGATCAATGAAGATTAAGTCCACACTAGACGCGCTAAGCTGCTTCAGACACGCCACACCATCGGTGCGCAACACCTGCACGTTGGTGGCTTTGAGGCGATTCACTTGGGTGCTGAGTTGCGCGACCAAGGCAGCGTCGAGTTCACACACCTGCACCTGGGCCGCGCCGCGGGAAGCAGCTTCAAAGCCCAGAGCGCCTGTACCCGCAAACGGATCGACACAGCGCCATCCGGTGAGTGATTGACCCAGCCAGTTGAACAAGGTTTCGCGCACACGGTCAGGGGTGGGACGCAGGCCTGGTTTTAAGGCCACAGGCAGTTTGGTACGGCGCCATTCGCCGCCAATGATGCGCACCTCGCCTGCACCTTTGTGCCGTTTCTCAACGACAGGTTTGGCAGAGGTGGCATTGAAAGAGTGGGGGGTGCGCGTTTTCATAGAATGGACTCATTCTAGAAACCCCTACCCATGTTTAGCTTCTTCAAGAAAAAAAACACCGACCAGCCTGCGCCATCCGTAAGCACCGCCCCATCTGAAGCCGCATCACAACAGATGCCCGCCGACCGCCCACGCACCAGCTGGCTGGCCCGCTTAGGCACGGGCCTGCGCCGCACAGGCCAAAGCATCAGCACCGTGTTCACCGGTACTCAAATTGATGACGCGCTGTATGAAGAACTCGAAACAGCCCTGCTCATGGCCGATGCAGGCGTGCAAGCCACCGCTTACTTGCTGGCCGACCTGAAGCGGCGCGTGAAAGACACGAGCACCACTGAGCCCTCTGCCGTCAAGGCCTTGCTGGCCGCCTCGATTGCACAGTTGCTCAAGCCCTTAGAAAAGCCGCTCACCATCGGCGCTCATAAACCCACCATCATCATGGTGGCTGGCGTGAACGGTGCCGGTAAAACCACCTCGATTGGCAAGCTCACCCGCCACCTGAGCGACAGTGGTGCTTCGGTGCTGCTGGCCGCCGCCGACACCTTCCGCGCAGCGGCGCGCGAGCAGCTGGCCGTTTGGGCCACGCGCAACACGGTGGAGATCGTCAGCCAAGAAGGCGGTGATCCTGCGTCTGTGAGCTTTGATGCGGTCACCGCAGGCCGCGCACGCGGCAAAGACGTGGTGCTGGTCGACACCGCAGGTCGTTTGCCCACTCAGCTGCACCTGATGGAAGAACTGAAAAAAATCAAACGAGTGGTGCAAAAGGCCGAACAGAGCGGTCCGCACGAGGTGCTGCTGGTGATTGATGGCAACACGGGCCAAAACGCCCTGGCCCAAGTCAAAGCCTTTGACGAAACGCTGGGGCTCACGGGCCTCATCGTCACCAAGCTGGATGGCACAGCCAAAGGCGGGGTACTGGCCGCCATCGCCCTGTGGGGTCAAAGCCGAGCGGCTGCGGGCGGCTCAGCAGTGCCTGTGTATTTCATTGGTGTCGGCGAGGCGGTGGAAGACCTCGAAACCTTCAACGCCCAGGAGTTTGCGGACGCCCTTTTGGGCTAAAAAGCGGTGCTAGTCTCGCTTGAGCACGCCTTTTAAGCTTTCGCGCCAGCGGCCGCAACGCTCAGACGCTTCGACCACGGGATAGCTGTCCATACGCCCTTGTTTGCGCCTGAGTGGGGGTTGTAGGTAATAGCCTAAACCACAGCGCAGCTGGGTTTCAGACGAGTCCGACTTCAACACATGTGCGCAACTCTTGCAGCACTTCACGGCAATTCGCTCCAAGGTCATGGGGGGCATAGTGGCTCCTGTTTATACTGTGGTTATTTTCAGTATATGTGAAAAAACCCAGTATTTAAAACAACCCAAAACCAAGGGTTAACCCATAAACAGAACAGGGATTAGCACTCTTTATGCAGGAGTGCTAATATACGTTTAGTTATCCGAAAGGACTAATTCAATGACCACGTTGACTCATCAGCCGTTTGCTATTTCCAATCCTTGGGGTTTGGT
>CANGML010000225.1 GCA_947454585.1 Comamonadaceae bacterium | reverse complement strand
TCTTTGGTTGGCCTGTGGCCATGATTTGGAGTGTGGCGGTTCTGTATGTCACCTTGGGCTTTCGCCAATTCAGCCACCACTTCACGGACATTCGTGATGCCTTGGATGTGGGGGACGAGCGCTTGGCCCGAGAGCTGTTGGCTGAGTGGCAGCAGGTCGAAGTCGGCAGCTTGCCGCGCAGTGAATTGCTGCGTCATCTGATCGAGCATTCGGTGCTCTCTGCACACCACCATGTATTTGGCGTGCTCACGTGGTTCTCTGTGCTCGCCGCCTTGGGCTTTGGCCCCGCAGGCGCGGTCATTTATCGCATGAGTGATTGGGTGGCCGACGCTTGGCAAGCAAGACCCAAAGTCACCAAGGGCTGGGTGAGTGACACCTTGCAAAACGCCGCACGTGAAGCATGGCACCGGATCGATTGGCTGCCTGCTCGCTTGACAGCGGTCGCCTTTGCCGTCGTGGGTAATTTTGAAGAAGCCATTGATTGCTGGCGCCACCATGCGCAGCGATTTCCTGATGACAACGATGGCGTTGTCTTGGCGGCCACGGCGGGTGCTTTGAATGTGCGCTTGGGCGGTGAAGCCCTTCATGCGAACGACGATGACACAGCCCAAGACAGCGAAAGCACTCCCGGACGCACGCCTGAGATGGCGCATTTACTCAGCGTGGTGGGCTTGGTTTGGCGCAGTGTGGTGCTGTGGATGGTGCTGCTGGCTTTGCTGACTTTGGCCAGATTACTGGGCTAAACGTACGCTTCAGTAGTTCACAGGCTGTGTGAGCTCGGCAAACAACATGCCATAAAGCTTGTAGCGCGAAGGGCTGATGGTTCCCTCGTTCACCGCGTCGATCACCCCACATGACGGCTCGTGCAAATGTGTGCAGTTGTAAAACTTGCAATTCGCCACATGGGGCTTGAAGTCCGGCATATAGGCCGCCAATTGCATGGCATCGATGTGATGCACACCAAACTCTTGAAACCCTGGTGAGTCAATCAAGCCCGTGGTGCGCTCGGCATCCACCCAATGCCAGGTGGTGGACGTGGTGGTGTGTTTGCCCGAGTTGAGGGCCTGCGAAATTTCAGCCGTGGCCACCTTGGCGTGGGGCACAAGCGCATTGATGAGTGTGCTTTTGCCGGTGCCCGAGGGGCCGAGTACCAAGGTTGTTTTGTGCTTCAAGCGCTCAGGTAAATCGCCCAAGTCGCTGCTTTTAAATGCACCTTGGAGCACGGTGTAGCCCATCGTCACATAAGGTTCTAGGCGTGCCAAGGCGCGTGCGTGTAACTCGGTTAAATCGCGCTTGTTGAGCACGATGAGGGGGGTGATGTGCTCGGCCTCTGCGGCGATCAGAGCACGCGTGAGTTGCATCTCAGAGAATTCAGGTTCAGCCGCCAAGAGAATCAACACTTGGTCTAAATTGGCGGCGAACGACTTGGTGCGGATCTCGTCTTGTCGGTAAAACAAGTTGTGACGGGGCTCTACTTTTTCAATCGTGCCCTCATCCGTGCTGGCTAACCATTGCACACGGTCGCCCACCACCACTTGGCTTTTTTTGCCACGCGGGTGGCAAATGCGGCGTTCACCATCGGGGGTTTCCACCACGCAGTGTCTTCCGTGGCTGGCCACCACCAAGCCGGTTTGCTTCATGCAGCCATGCGCGCTAAACGCTGTGACGCGGGCGGGTGCGAGTAGTAAAAAGCCACATACCAAGGGTCGGGCGTGAGGGTGGAGGCATTGTCTTGGTAGAGCTTGAGCAGGGCGCTCGACAGCGCTTGGCGATCGCTGTGAGCCACCGCGTAGGCGTCGGCTTCAAACTCAAATTTACGCGAGCGCCGTGCCGACACAGGCGACACAAAGAAAGTGAACAACGGCAATACCAGCATGAACAGCAACAACGCCAAGGCACTGTTGTTGCCGCCCAGATTCGGCATCACGCCCAAGCCTGTGTAGAACCATACCTGCTGCGATACCCAGCCCAGCAGCGCCAAGCCCGCTAAGCTGGTGGCAAAGCTGGTGGCCATCATCTTCAAAATGTGGCGGTGTTTGAAATGGCCCAGCTCGTGGGCCAGCACGGCTTCCATTTCGTCGCCATTGAGTTGGGCCAACAGCGTGTCAAAAAATACCACGCGTTTGGCAGCACCAAAGCCTGTGAAGAACGCATTCGAGTGGGCTGAGCGGCGGCTGCCGTCCATCACAAAAAAGCCTTTGGCGGTAAAGCCGGAGCGGGTCATCAGCGCGGTGACGCGTTCTTTGAGCGTGGCGTCTTCAAGCGGTGTGAACTTGTTGAACAAGGGCATGATGACGTTCGGTGCAATCCACATCACAAACAGCTGGTACACCACCAATGCTGCCCAGGTGTAGAGCCACCAAAGGCTGCCACCTGCTTGCATGAGCCACAGCACCAGCCACAGGATAGGCAATCCCAGCACCATGCCCACCAGCAAGCCTTTGAGCATGTCGCTCAGCCAGAGTTTGGGCGTGGTGTTGTTAAAGCCAAAACGTTGCTCAATGCCAAAGGTCTGGTAAAGCGACAAAGGCAAGCCGATAAGACCACCGATCAACGCGAAGCCCACCACCAGCATGATTTGCTGGCCCATGCCTTCCCCCATCCAATCCAAGGTGACTTGGTTGAGCAAGTCCAAGCCGCCTAACAAGGTCCATGCCATCAAGGTGAGGGCATCCAGCCCTAAATCCGCCACACCAATGCGCGCTTTGGCCAAGGTGTAGTCCGCCGCTTTGCGGTGGGCTTCCAAGCTGATCGTGTGGGCAAAGGCCTCAGGCACTTGGGCACGGTGCTTTGCCACATGACGCACTTGACGGCCACTGAGCCAGAGTTTGGTAAGCAGGTTGGCCACCAGCACGGCAGCTAGCGTGAAGGTCATTGCAAGAGAGGGATTCATCATGGTGGGGGAGTTTAGATGATGGGCGACAATGAGGCCCATGTCTGAACTTGCTCATCCCTCTGCGACACCTGTCACCCCCCAACTCGCCAAGTCGGACCTGAACTTGGTGTGGCTCGATTGCGAAATGTCGGGGCTCGACCCCGAGCGCGAGCGCTTGCTTGAAATCGCCGTCATCGTGACCAGTCCCGATTTGTCGGTGCGCATCGAAGGCCCTGTGTTCGTGATTCACCAAAGTGACGAGTTGTTGAGCAAGATGGACGCCTGGAACAAAGGCACGCACGGCAAGAGCGGCTTGATCGATAAAGTCAAAGCCTCCACTGTGACCGAAGCGCAGGCCCAAGAGCAACTCATTGCCTTCATGAAGCACTATGTGTCAAAGGGGGTGTCACCCATGTGTGGCAACACCATTGGCCAAGACCGTCGCTTCTTGAACAAATACATGCCCAAGCTCGAAGCTTGGTTCCACTACCGCAATGTGGATGTGAGCACACTCAAAGAACTGTCTCGCCGCTGGAAGCCCGAGGTATTGAATGCCTTCAAAAAGGCCCAAAAACACACAGCCTTGGCCGATGTGCACGAGTCCATTGACGAGATGCTGCACTACCGCGAACACTTTTTGAAGTTGTGATTAGGTAAAAACCCGAATTCATGCCATAATCGCAGTCTTCGCTACAAACACGTAGCGGATTTGTACATCTCCCTTCATTCACCGGGCTCGCGAAATGAGCCCCAAGCACTGA
>CANGML010000224.1 GCA_947454585.1 Comamonadaceae bacterium | reverse complement strand
TCGGCACTATGTGATGGAGCATGGCCAGATCGTGGCCACGGTTCACAAAAACGAGCTCGATAACAAAGCACAATTGCTGAACGAGTATCTGGGCGTCTGAGCCTTTTTCTACAGGAGCAAACTATGAAGCGTCATTTCGTTACCTCTGCCATCGCTGCGGCGACGGCTGTTTTTCTGGCGGGTGTTTCAACGGCCGCTATGGCTCAAGGCAAATTGTCCGGCGACAGCGTCAAGATCGGCGTGTTGACCGACATGTCCGGCGTCTACGCTGACTACGGCGGCCCCGGTGCGGTTGCGGCTGCCAAGATGGCCGTCAGAGACTTCGGCGGCAAGATGTTTGGCAAGCCGATTGAAGTGGTCAACGCCGACCACCAAAACAAACCCGACATCGCCAAGAACGTGACCCAGCAATGGTTTGACCGCGATGGCGTGGACATGACCGTGGAAAACTTGAACTCGGCTGTGGCGCTGACCGTGCAAGCCTTGGGCAAAGAGAAAAACAAAATCACCATCGTCACCGGTGCCGCCACGGCGCGTATGACGAACGAAGATTGCGCCCCCGGCACAGGCATCCATTACTTGATGGACACCATCGCCTTGAGCAACGTGGTGGGTAAAGCGATTGTGAAAGACGGCGGTGACAGCTGGTTCTTCTTGACCGCGGATTACGCATTTGGCCACTCCCTCGAAAAAGACACGGGCGATGTGGTGAAAGCCGCTGGCGGCACGGTCAAAGGCGCAGTGCGTCACCCCCTGTCCACCGGTGACTTCTCGTCCTTCTTGTTGCAAGCCCAAAGCTCAGGCGCCAAAGTGGTGGGCCTGGCCAACGCGGGTGGCGACACGGTGAACAGCATCAAAGCGGCGGCTGAATTTGGTTTGACCAAAAAGCAAAACTTGGCCGCCTTGTTGATGTTGTTGACGGACGTGCACGCGATTGGTTTGAACACCGCGCAAGGGTTGTACCTGACCGAAGGTTGGTATTGGGACTTGAACCCCGAGACACGCGCCTGGGCTGCCAAGTATGAGGCTGAGATGAAGAAGAAGCCCAACTCCAACCACGCTTCCGTCTACTCCTCCACCATGCATTACCTGAAAGCGGTTCAGGCGGCTGGCACGGATGACACGGCTGCCGTGATGAAGAAAATGCAAGACACCCCCATCAACGACATGTTCGCCAAAAACGGCAAGCTGCGTCCTGATGGCCGCATGGTGCACGACATGTATTTGTTCCAAGTGAAATCGCCTGCGGAGTCTAAAGGTGCTTGGGATTACTACAACTTGAAGGGCACCATCAAGGGTGATGAGGCATTCCAGTCGCTGGCCCAAAGCCGCTGCCCTGCGTTGAAGAAGTAAACCGACAGCTGGTTTGAACCAACGGGCCGCAGGGTGCGGCCCGTCTTATTGCATCGAACTGTATGACTGAAATTTTTGGCGTGCCGATACAAGCCTTGATGGGGCAACTCATGCTCGGCTTGGTGAACGGCTCTTTTTATGCCATCTTGTCGCTGGGGCTGGCCGTGATTTTCGGCATGCTCAACATCGTCAACTTTGCGCATGGCGCGCTCTACATGGTGGGCGCCTTTTTCGCTTGGATGCTGCTCAACTACGCGGGCATCAATTACTGGATGGCTTTGATCATCGCCCCGATAGGCGTGGCTTTGATTGGCGTGCTGATTGAAAAAACGATGTTGCGTTGGCTGCATCAACTCGACCACCTCTACGGGTTGTTGCTCACCTTTGGTTTGGCCCTGATTTTGGAAGGCGTCTTCCGCGAGTTTTATGGCTCTTCGGGCTTGCCCTATGAGCTGCCTGCGGTGTTCCGTGGCGTGTTTGATTTGGGTTTCATGATGCTGCCCAAATACCGCGTTTGGGTCATTGTGGTGTCCATCGTGTTGTGTTTCTTTACCTGGTTTGTGATCGAAAAAACCAAGCTGGGCGCCTACCTGCGCGCGGGCACAGAAAACCCCAACATGGTCAAAGCCTTTGGCATCAACGTGCCCTTGATGGTCACCCTGACGTATGCCTTTGGCGTGGGCTTGGCGGGTTTGGCCGGTGTCATGGCCGCGCCGATTTACCAGGTGAGTCCGTTGATGGGCTCCAACATCATCATCGTGGTGTTTGCGGTGGTGGTCATTGGTGGCATGGGCTCTATCTTGGGCGCCATCGTCACGGGCTTGGCCTTGGGTTTGATTGAGGGATTGACCAAGGTGTTCTTTGCAGAAGCCTCCTCGACGGTGGTATTCGTCATCATGGCCATCGTGTTGTTGATCCGACCAGCAGGCTTGTTCGGGCGGGAGAAATGATGAGCAAACTTTTCATTTACGGCGGACTGTTGCTCGCCCTGTTGGTGGCCCCCTTTGTGGGCTACCCCATGTTCTTGATGAAGGTGCTGTGCTTTGGCCTGTTTGCCTGCGCCTTCAATTTGTTGATTGGTTTTACCGGCTTGCTGTCGTTTGGACACGCCATGTTTTTTGGCTTTGCCGCGTATGTGTCTGGCCATGCCGCCAAGGTGTGGGGCGTGACGCCCGAAGTGGCTGTGCTTTGCGGCACCTTGGCTGCCGCCTTGATCGGTGTGTTCACGGGTTGGTTAGCGGTGCGTCGCCAAGGCATTTACTTCGCCATGGTCACCTTGGCCTTGGCCCAGATGATTTATTTCCTGTGCGTGCAATCACCCTTCACCTATGCCGAGGATGGCATCCAAAGCATCCCGCGCGGCAAGTTGCTGGGCCTGTTCGACTTGAGCAGCGACATCAGCATGTATTACTGGGTGCTGCTGATTTTTGTCGCGGCCTTTGCTTTGATTTACCGTGTGGTGCATTCACCCTTCGGTCAGGTCTTGAAGTCCATCCGTGAGAACGAGCAGCGCGCCTTGTCCCTGGGCTACAACGTGGACCACTACAAGTTGCTCGCCTTTGTGTTGTCTGCCACCTTGGCAGGTCTGGCCGGTGCCACCAAGGCCATTGCGTTTGGCTTGGCCACCCTGACCGATGTGGGTTGGCAAATGTCGGGTGAAGTGGTCTTGATGACCTTGCTGGGTGGCATGGGCACGTTGATTGGCCCGGCCGTGGGCGCCGCCGTCATCATCACCATGGAGAACTACTTGGCCAGCTTGGGCTCGTGGGTCACCATCATCATGGGTTGCACCTTTGTGACCTGTGTGTTGATCTTCCGCCGCGGCATCGTGGGTGAGATCGAACACCGCTTTGGCCGCAAGGGCTAAGCAGCCAATATAGGCTTAGAAAAAAGCTTAGTGGGCGACGCGGTCTGCGTCGTCGCACAGCTCGTCCAGCACCAGCGCGTCGGGCTCTAGCCCGATGCTCCAGTACACCATCAAGACAATGATTTTGAGGTCGTCCAAGTGCATGGGGTGGCCGGGGATGGCCATGGCGCGATCCAGCACAATTTCGCGCATGTGCGGCGACAACACATCGGCCGACTCGAGGAAGTTGATGAAGCCCAAGCACTCGGCACCCAAGTGGTCTTGCTCGGCCACCGAATAGACGCGCAGGCTGTGGGCAGATTCAGTGTGGTGTTCGCGTGCGGATTGGCTGATGTCGATGAGCTCTGTTTGGTGCGACGCCAAGTTCAGCCCGTCGAGCCACGACAGCGCTTGTTGGATGTCATCGACTTCAAAACCAGC
>CANGML010000223.1 GCA_947454585.1 Comamonadaceae bacterium | reverse complement strand
CCCACCGGCCTCGGTGGTGGCGGGCAATGTGGAGACGTCAACTTGCATCACCAATGCCTTGTTGGGTGCGCTCGGCGTGATGGCGGGCAGTCAGCCCACCATGAACAACTTCACCTTTGGCAATGCGCGCTACCAGTACTACGAAACCATTTCTGGGGGCAGTGGTGCGGGGGTGTCATTGGATGATGCGGGCCAGGTGACTGGTGGCTTTCACGGGACCAGCGTGGTGCAAACCCATATGACTAACTCACGCTTGACAGACCCTGAAATTTTGGAGTTCCGTTTCCCGGTGCGCTTGCTGAGTTATGCCATTCGTTCAGGTTCGGGCGGTGTCGGGCGTTGGCGTGGCGGTGATGGCGGCGTGCGTCGACTGGAATTTTTAGAGCCCATGACGGCCAGTGTGCTGTCGAATGGTCGGATTTATCCAGCCTTTGGCGCTGCAGGCGGGCAGCCTGGCGCTTTGGGAATTAACCGCGTGGTGCGTGCCGATGGTCGCGTGGAGGAACTGGGCCACATTGGCCAAGCCGAGATGGCGGTGGGCGATGTGTTTGAAATTCATACCCCCGGCGGCGGCGGCTACGGCGCTTGAGTGAGGCCTCAAGGCTTCAAGGTTTGGCCGTTCACGGTCAGGCCTTGGTCTGAGAAGGCCTTTGCTTTCGCACGCCCAACGCCAGAGACGCGCTGCATCAAGTCCGCCCAGCTTTGAAACGGACCTTGGGCCCTAGCCTTGAGCACCTTGGCACTCAAGGAAGGCCCCATGCCTTTGAGGCTGTCGAGCTCGGCTTCGTTGGCTTGGTTGATTTCCAGTGCGGACGCCGTGTGGCTGGCACACAGCAGCACCCAGAAAAGAGATACCAGCCAGCGTTTCAAGGGGCGACGCTTACTGGCTCAAGGTGGCCATGTATTGGGTGACACCCGTTTGCACATCGGCAAACACATGGTCACAACCGCTGGCGCGCAGGTTCGTCAAGTCCGCTTGCGTGTAGCACTGGTATTTGCCACGCAAGGCGTCCGGGAAAGGCACGTACTCGATCAACCCCGCCTTGGCGGCACCGGTCAAATCGAGCGCCGCTTCGCCTTTGTTGACGCGCATGGCATTGACCACCGACAACGCCACATCGTTGAACGGTTGTGCGCGGCCTGAGCCTAAGTTGAAGATGCCTGATTTGTCGGGGTTGTCCAAGAACCACAGGTTCACGGCCACCACGTCGTCAATGAACACGAAGTCGCGCATTTGTGCGCCCTGGGCATAGCCGCCGTATTCGCCGAACAGTTTGACTTTGCCTTCTGCATTGAATTGGTTGAACTGGTGGAACGCCACGCTGGCCATGCGGCCTTTGTGTTGTTCGCGGGGGCCGTACACGTTGAAGTAGCGAAAGCCCACGACTTGGCGTTTGAACTTCTTGAAGTTGTTGTGGCACTCCAGGCGCATGCGTTGGTCAAACAAGAGTTTCGAGTAGCCATACACATTGAGCGGCAACTCGTGCTCGGGCGATTCCACAAAGGTGTCGCTGCCGCCGTAGGTGGCCGCAGACGAAGCGTAGAGCAGTCGTGTGCCTGATTGCTGGCAGGCGTTGAACAGACCACACGAGAGGGTGTAGTTGTTGTCCATCATGTATTTGCCATTGCTTTCCATGGTGTCGCTGCAAGCGCCCTCGTGGAAAACAGCTTCGACTTTGCCAAAGGCATTCTGGGCGAAAAGTTCGTAGAACACGTCTTTGTCGAGGTAGTCGGCGATCTGCAAGTCGGCAAGGTTGCGGAACTTGTCGCCCTCGGTCAGGTCATCCACCGCGATGATGTTGTGGATGCCACGGGCGTTCAAGCCCTTGATGATGTTGCTGCCGATAAATCCGGCAGCACCTGTGACGACGATCTTCATGCCATCAACTCCTCAAAACTCACGGTGGCTGTGCCAAATTTACCCACCACCACACCACCGGCTTTGTTGGCCAGAGGCATCGCTTCGCGCAGACTCAAACCTGCAGCCACCAAAGTTGCTAAGGTGGCGATGACGGTGTCGCCCGCACCGGTGACATCAAACACTTCGCGTGCTTGGGCGGATACATGCAATTCGCCCTCTGCATCAAACAAGGTCATGCCCTCTTCGCTGCGGGTCAGGAGCAGGGCGTCGAGCTGAAGGGTTTGACGCAGGGCCTGCGCTTTTTGGATCAACGCCGCTTCGCTGGTCCACTTGCCAATGACTTGCTCCAATTCGGCGCGGTTAGGTGTGATGCACGTTGCGCCCGCATAGCGCGAGTAGTCGCTGCCTTTGGGGTCAATCATCACGACTTTGCCGGCGGTGCGCGCGGCGGTGATCATTTGCGACACATGGGCCAATCCGCCCTTGCCGTAGTCGGAGAAAAGCACCAGCTTGTGATGGGCCAGCAGTTGCATGAACTGGTCGGTTTGCGAAGCCAACACCTCGTTTTGAGGCGTGTTCTCAAAGTCCACACGCAACAGCTGTTGTTGGCGGCCAATGATGCGCAGTTTGACGGTGGTCTTGAGTTGGTCATCACGGCCCAAATAAGGCGTGATGCCAGTTTTAGACACGAGGTCTTCCAGCAAATGGCTGGCTTCATCGTTGCCGACAACTGATAAGAGCGACACGTGGGCCCCTAAGCTCACCACGTTGTAGGCCACGTTGGCGCAACCGCCCAAGCGGTTTTCTTCGCGCGTGATGCGCACCACGGGCACGGGCGCTTCGGGGCTGATGCGGTCAACCGCACCATACCAATAGCGGTCGAGCATCACATCGCCGACGACCAAGACGTGGGCGTCGCTGAGTTGTTGTTGGTTCACAGTCATAGTTCCTCCACCCGGCGGGCGGGGTAGCTGTCCCAAGCTTGGCAGCCGGGGCATTGCCAAAAATGTTGGCTGGCTTCAAAGCCGCATGCTGCGCAGCGGTAGCGTTGCAAGGGTTTGGCGGCGCGCTCTAAGGCGCGTTGCACTTGGGGATGAAATTCTTCGTGCTCAAACTTCTCGTTGGCAATCCACTGGGTGGCGGCGACCAAGGAAGGCTCGCGTTCTAAGTGTTTGGCAAACAAGCCACCGGTGTTGGTGTCGCCTTGCGCTTGCCGCAGAGTCACGATGGCATTGAGCACATCCAGTGACGCCGTTTTGGCGTAGCTGGTTTCGAGCAAGGTCAAGGCGACGGGAATGCAGTTCAAGGTTTGCGCCAAAGCAGCCAGCTTAGGCGCCAGCAAGGGCAGAGCGCTGGGCACTTGCGTGGCTAGACTCTCTAAGGTCGCATAAGCCACTTGGGTGTGACCCGTTTGTGCGTAGGCTTTAGCCAAGGCCAGCCGTGCACGGGCATGTTGAGGTGCTGCATCGGTGGCTTGTTTCAACAAGGCCACCACTTGATTCGTGTCTTTTGACAGGTCAAGGCTGTCGGCCTCTTCACACAGGTAATGCGCCAAGCGGCCTTGAAAACTGCCTTGGCCACTGTCACCAAGCTTCTTGGCGATGACCGATGCTTTGGCCCAATCGCGTGAGCGTTCGTAGATGCTCAGCAGTGCCAGGTGCGCTTGGGCCTGGTGGGCGGTGCCCTCAAGTTTGGTCAACGCCTCCTCGGCTCGGTCGAGCAAGCCTGCTTTGAGGTAGTCCAAAGCCAAGGCATGTTGTGCGCGGTCATGGTCGGCTTG
>CANGML010000222.1 GCA_947454585.1 Comamonadaceae bacterium | reverse complement strand
GGCGTGGGCGTCTACACACGCCATGAACCGAGTGATGTCATCGTCGGCTTTGACGGCGGCGAGTTTGATGCCGAAGGTCGCTACATCGAGTTGCGCTTCGATACGCCCACGCAAAAGCTGTCCATCATCAGCAGCTACTTCCCCAGCGGCTCCTCGGGCCCTGATCGTCAAGACGCGAAGTTTCGTTTCTTGGCCGCCATCTACCCGCACCTGCATGCCTTGAAGCAAGGGCGTGAGTTTGTGCTGTGCGGCGACATCAACATCGCGCACAACGAGGCCGATTTGAAAAACTGGAAGGGCAATAAAAAGAACAGCGGCTTCTTGCCCGAAGAGCGCGCCTGGATGACGCAGCTCACCACCGAGGCGGGCGTGGTCGATGTGTATCGTCACCTGCAACCGCACACCACCGACGACTGCTACACCTGGTGGAGCAACCGCGGCCAAGCCTATGCCAACAACGTGGGCTGGCGTTTGGACTACCACTTAGCCACGCCCGCCATCGCCAGCAAAGCGCGCCACGAGGCCATTTACAAAGACGAAAAATTTTCAGACCATGCGCCGATCACCATCGCCTATGAGGGCTTGATCTGAAAGCGCGCTGACGAACAGACACGCAGCGCCCCCTTGTTTAGATTGGAGACTCTTCCAATTCAACCAGAGGTTTCTATGCTGTTCAATGTCCTTTTAGTGTTGTTGTTTCTCATGCTGCTAGGCGCCATTCCCACATGGCCGCACAGCAGGAACTGGGGCTACTACCCCAGTGGCGGCTTGGGTTTGGTGCTGCTGATTATTTTGTTGCTGCTGTTCACCGGCCGACTTTGATGACGGATTTGATCCGCCACAGCGCGGCCCATCTATTGGCTATTTCTTTGGCGTTGGCTGGCCAAGAAGGCGATGCACCGAAAGACATGGCCGCAGCGACGGATCAACCGCCCGTGCCGCAAGACCCTATATCTTCAGCGTTCAATGAAGCGGCCCTGAAACTCGCGCAAAAGTAACACGCACGCGAATCGCCACCCCCCATACTTGGCTAGGCACGCCTCTATGTTCGCTAGGAAACATAGAGGCAGCTGTTTATGCATCTACATTTACTTCTTACCAGGAGTAAGTAACTATGCATCGTGCCGTCGACAAGTCCAGCAACCACCTTTTAGCGGCCTTGCCCACCCAAGAATGGCAGCGCTGGCAATCTCAGTTGGACTTGGTTGACCTGAATCTCGGCCAGGTTTTGTATGAGTCGGGCTGCAAGATGAGCTATGTCTATTTCCCGATTGACGCCATCGTTTCGCTGCTGACGGTGTTGGAGGACGGTGACTCTGCGGAGATTGCTGTGGTCGGCAACGAAGGCATCGTGGGCGTGTCCTTGTTCATGGGTGGCGAAACCACCCCCAGCCGAGCTGTGGTGCAAAGTGCTGGACGCTGCATCCGGCTCAGCGCCCATGTGTTGAAAACAGAATTCAACGTTTCGCCTGCGGTGATGCACTTGCTGTTGCGCTACACACAAGCCCTCATCACACAAATGACGCAAACCGCCGCGTGCAACCGCCATCACTCTTTAGACGAGCAACTCTGCCGTTGGCTGCTGCTCAGTTTGGACCGCTTGCATGGCACCCACTTGGTCATGACCCAAGAGTTGATCGCCAACATGCTCGGCGTCCGCCGCGAAGGGGTCACCGAGGCAGCGGGGCGGCTGCAACGCGCGGGCCTCATCAGCTACTCGCGCGGCAAAATTAACGTGCTTAACCGCGCGGGGCTCGAAGAACGCAGCTGCGAGTGCTACGCCGTGGTGAAGAAAGAGTACGACCGGCTACTACCGGATCTGGTCGCGTTTTAAGTCTGGCTGTTTCAAGCAACGCCGAACCCCCGCCCGCAACAAGTCTGCCCACACGGGTTCTGCCAGCGCCAGCGCCAATGCGAGTCTGGACATCGCCAGGCGCTGCTTGGCGGTCAAATCATCCCCCGTTTTGCGCTCTGACGTCATCGGGGCTGCGCTTGGCAAATCGCCAGCATGTCAAGTGCGAGCTGCGCCTGCACCTCTTCAAACAGGGCGGCCATTTGGCAACGCCGTGCCGCTTGGTACAACAAGACACTGAGCACCAGCAACGTCACGGGCAACACCACGAGCACCCAAGCGGTGTTGGGATTGAGTTCGGGCAATGCCGCCCACAACATCAAGGCCCCCACCCCCGTGGCAAGACCCAGCAGCATGCTGGTGGCACTCATTAAATAAAGCAACAAGCGCGACTTCCAACTGACCACGGCTTGCTGCCAGCCCTCCACCAGTAGGCTGCCGTAGTTTTGGGCGTGGGTCAGCAGCAATTGCGGCTGCATGACGATGAGTTTGAACAACACCTTGAGCATCAGCGGTGCGACGAATGGCGATGCGACAGGATGCTGATCAGCGCCACCGTGGCCGCGCCAACACCGGCGGCCACCAGCATGGCTTTGAAGGGCTCACGTCGAATGGTTTGAGAAGCGTGGTCCATCATGTCGTGGCCTTTGCTCTCAAGTTCACGTTGGCCTCTGCAAACAGCGTCTCGGCTTTGCTGCGTCAAGTCACTGACTTGGTCAGAGATGCGATCGGTCACTTGGTGCAGCAAGGGCTTGGCATCGCGGATCAAGTCTTGCACCGTGTCGACAAGGCCTGCGCTCGCGGCTTCTACTTTGTCATTCACAGATTTACGGTCAGTCATGGTGGTACTTCTTTCTGTTGGGTTAATCCATCGAAGCCTCAGATTAAGACGCTTGGCCAAAAGCGTCTGTCTGATATCGCACAAAGTGCCTGAGCGCACAGACCGTATCCGCACTGACGCTTACCTTAGAACCGTTCGCACCGCGAACACGCCTACCAACTCCTAGAAAGAAATTTCCCATGTGTACTTTTAAAAAAACATTTCAAACTGCGACTTGCGTGATGGTTGTCGGCCTGCTGAGCGCGTGTGCAGGCATGTCGTCGCAAGAAAAATCAACCGCGATAGGGGCAGGCGCCGGTGCCATCGGCGGGTCCATCTTGACAGGCGGTAGCACCGCAGGGACTTTGGGCGGCGCCGCCGTGGGCGGCTTGTTGGGACACGAATTGAAAAAATAAAAAATGCCCCGATGCTGTCAAACGCATCGGGGCATTTAGCGTGTGAACGGTTTTAAGTTCAGCGCACCAACAGGTCGTTCTTCACAGCCTTCACGCCCTTGACCTTCCACGCGATGCTTTCCGCGGTTTTCTTTTCATTCGCATTTTTAGCAAAGCCAGACAGGATCACGGTGCCATTCAATGTTTCCACACTGACCGCTGAACCATCCACGCTCTTGTCATCAAAGAAGCGGCTCTTCACCGTGCTGGTGATCACGCTGTCATCGATGTAGGAGCCCACCGTTTCTTGATCACGCGTGACAGCGCATCCGGTGGTGATGAGCAATGCACAGGCGGTGAGGCCCGCCAATAAAGCAGTTCGTAATTTCATGGGGTTTCCTTCGAGGTGGTTTTCAAAATAAAAGACGGTTGTCTTTGCCACCAATTTAATGAAGCACCTCGGCGCAGTCTGTGCGTTGCCCCACCTATTTAAAAGTGACTGCGTTCGTTAGCAGACAGACGATGCGCCCGAACTCTTCTCAAATCAATCGCATGGCAAGCGTTCGTGTGAATGC
>CANGML010000221.1 GCA_947454585.1 Comamonadaceae bacterium | reverse complement strand
TCGTGGCAATGTACACACGCCAAGTTGAGTCGGCCCAAGCGCGTGGCATACAGCTGAGCACCCTGTGCCAACTCAGCCTGCCACTGGTGTTGACCTGCGGCATCTGCGGGGGCCTTGACGTGTATCGCTTGACCTTTGGCGACGCTGTGCAGCAAGGCGCTGAGCGAGAGGGTGTCGTCGTCCTCCAGCCCCTTCGGGCTCTGCCCGGCACGCTGACGACAGGCATTGATCTGATCTTCTAAGTTGACCAAACGCTGGCTGTTGTGCCGCGTCACCCAGCGCGGGTGTTCGGCGGCTGAGGCACGCAGGGATTCGGGTGCTTGGTGGCAGCTTTGACATTGCTTGCCCCACAAGGTTTGGCCCTTTTCAACCCACAGTGTGATGGGGTTGACATCGGCGTCTTGTTGCATGGCTTGCAGCTGCGGTGTGAGGAACTCGTTGCCACTGCGCAGGGCTTGTGCTGGCGTCAGCGAGGGCAAGCTCAGGCTCAGACCAACGGCCAGGCCCAACACCCCTCTGTGTAGCCCTCCCCAATCTGGGTGCGCACGCATGACGTTTAGCGGTACAGCAAAGGGCGGCGCATTTGGCCGCTGCGACCTTGGTCGTCAGCCCAGCTCACCACCATGTCGCCCGCTTGGGGCGGCAAGGTCAAGGAAAAAAAGAACATGGGGTTGGCCGCCATGCCTGTGCCCAGCTCGGCTTCAAAAACCAAGACATCGCCCAGGTGAACCTTGACGTATTGCAAGATGTCTTTGGGGACTGACGCGCCAGCGCTGTCATGTCGAAAACCGGTTTCCATCGTGTGCCCCAGCAGCAAGCGCACTTCGATTTCAGCGTTGGCTCGGATAGGCCCCGAGAGGGACAGACGAACGGGGATGTCGAGTACTTGTGCCATACGGTTCAGGTCTCGTCAAAACATGCGGTGGCGGTGACCACGGTGTGGGTCGGGCGGCCCAAGCTGGTGCCGTTGCTGAGATGCGCCAACACCCAGACCTCTTGTGTCATGGCCAAACGGATGCGCGTGCTAAAGCTCAAGCGGGTTTGGGGCTGGCCCAGCTTGAAACGCAAGATGACACGGTTGGGGTTTTCTGGCGCGATGATTTCAAAGCCCAGCAGTTGTTGGCCTGCAGGCGCTTGCAGCTTGAACTGCAAGGGAATGGCATTGCTGTTGTCAGCCAGCGGCGGCAGCGTGACGTCAATGCCCGTGGTGGGCAAGCGGCGCGACAGCAGCTCGGCTTGGGAGTTGGGTTCTGCCGCTGCCAACACGGGAGGGGTACGACACACCAGCAGCGCACCTACGCCCAATTGCGTGAGGCAAGTACGGCGCGCCAACGATGTCTGTGGGTCCAACATGATGCGGCACTTTAGCGCAAAGTGGCAAGTGCTGCTGTCACCTGGTCTATCTCTTCGGGGCTGAGCATGGGCCGTGCGGGGCTGGCTTGTGCGGTGCCCTCCAAGGTGCCAAAGGGGGGCATCAAGGTGTTCACACTTAACTGGCGCGCATCCACCACCCACTGACGCAGTTGCGCCACGCTGTAACGCTTGGCCACACCGTCCAGTGACGGGCCAAAGTCGCCTTGCTTGCCTGCTGCGCCATCCATGCCTTTGGCGTCACGCAGCACACTGACCTGGTGGCAGGTGACACAGTTGCCCTGCTGGCGATTAGCCATGATGCGCAAGCCCAGCTGTGCATCACCCAGCCCTTGTGTTTGTGCATGGCCCATGCTTGCCCACATCCCGACAGACATGGCGATGGCAGAGGCAAGACGGTGTGGGCTCATTGTTTGCGTAACCCTAAGGCGATCACCGTGGCGACCACCACCAAGCCACCGACGACTTGAATAGGGGCGATGGTTTGACCTAGCAGCCACCACGCCAAGACCAAGGCAAAGATGGGCTCGACATTCATGATGGCCGAGTTACCCACCACGCCTAAGCGTGGCAGGAGAGTGAACATGATGGTGAAGGCGGTGCCGTACAACACCATCAAACCGCCCAAGCCCCACCAACCGGCAGGGGTGTTGGGCAAGTGAAAACCCCCTTGTGTGCCCACCACGACCAACCCCAGCACTAACACGCAAGTCATGGTGCTGAGGGTGCGCACACGCCCATCGACGCCCACCGTTTCGTGCTGAATCAGCACCAAGGCCAAACCGAATGTGATCGCTGCGGCCAAGGCAAAGGCGACGCCTGTGCCTATTACTGCCCACTGACCTTGTGCACCCAAACCCGATGCGGCGCCCAACACATCCAAGGCGAGGCCTAGGCCCACCAAGATGACAGGCATGGCGCGCAACAGGAGGCGGTCAGGGCGATGCTGGTAGATCAGCCGCGCCCACATCGCCGTCCATAAGGGGTAGGAGTTGAAAGCTAACAAAGCTAGCGCCACAGGGATACGGGCCACCGCAGAGTAAATGCACAGGCTTTGCACACCGATCAGCGCACCGATGGCCAACAAGCCACGCTTGTGTTGACGTGTGAGTGTGATCTGCACTTTTTGTTGCCACAACAAAAATGCCAAGACCAAGGCGGTGCCGCCACTGCGCGTGGTGACGGCAGTGGCCACATCGACGCCGTGTTCAAAAGCAAATCGCGCCGCCACATGGTTGGTGCCCATCATCAAGGCAATGAGCAACAGCGTGGCGAATGCGGCGAATGACAGGCGGTTGCCGGTGGGTGTGGGGGTGCTCAACAGGGATCCTAGTGAACCATGGGAGTGGTGCCCCCGACAGGAATCGAACCTGTATCACTCCCTTAGGAGGGGAGAGTTCTATCCATTGAACTACGGTGGCAACCGTGGTCTTATTTTAGACGTCAGTCTAAGACCACCCCCGCGATTTGAACGGCCTTGGCCATCTTCTCGGCTTCAACCTTCATCAGTGCTGCAAACTCAGCGGGCGTGCTGTGGAGGTCTTCTGCGCCAGCGTTAGCCAGGGTCAATTTCATTTCGGGACTGGCGAGTGCTTTTTTCACTTCAGCACCTAAGCGCTCCACGATGCCAGGCGGCATGCCCTTGGGGCCCATCAAGCCGCTGTACAGCAACACCTCTAAAGGCACACCCGATTCTTTGAGCGTGGGCACATCAGGCGCAGCACTCACGCGCTTGCCTGAGGTCACGGCCAAGCCATAAATTCTGCCCCCCTTGGTTTGTGTCACCGCAGGCGGCATGGTTGAAAAGGTGTAAAAAACTTCACCCGCAATGATGGCTTGCGTTGCTGGCGAGCTGCCTTTATAGGGCGCATGCAGTGCTTGGGTCTCGGTGAAATGTTTGAACGACTCGCCCACCAAATGTGTGATCGCTCCATTGCCCGAAGATGCGTACACCATCTGGTCTGGTTTTGACTTGGCCAATGCCACCAGACTCTTCACATCTTTAGCGCCCGAAGACAAACTAGAGACCAGCATCAAGGGCGTTGACGCGACCAAGCTGACCAAGGTGAAGTCGTTCCAAGAGTCGTATTTGAGCTTTTTGTAGGTGGCAGCGCTGATCGCATGGGTCGTCATGTCTTGGAAATAAAGCGTGTAGCCATCGGGCGCAGCATTGGCGACATAGGCAGAGGCAATGGTGGTTCCCGCACCCGTCTTGTTTTCCACCACCACGTTTTGTCCCATTTGTGCGGTGAGTCGAGCTGCCAAGGCGCGGGACAACACATCCGAAATACCCCC
>CANGML010000220.1 GCA_947454585.1 Comamonadaceae bacterium | reverse complement strand
CATCACCACCCAAATCGGGATGTTCAGCTACTCCGGTTTGAGCAAAGACCAAATGGTGCGTTTGCGGTCTGAGTTCGGTGTCTACGGCACCGACACAGGCCGCATGTGCGTGGCGGCCTTGAACAGCAAAAACATCGATTACGTCTGCCAGTCCATCGCCAAAGTGATGTAAGCGATCCACCCAAAAAGGGCCTTCGGGCCCTTTTTTTATGGGGATGTCGTCAGCCCCAAATCACGGATCGCATGGCGATGGACGCCAGCTGGTAACCCTCGTTGAAAAACGTCATGGGCTCCCCTGGGTCTGCGGCACCTGCGGCGTAGAGCAAGGGCAAAAAGTGCTCGTAGCTGGGGTGTGACATCTTTGCTATCTCGCCCTGCGCCTGAAAGTCCACCAAGGCCGCGTTGTTACCTGTGGTGATTTGTTGGGCGACCCACTGGTCAAAGGCCATGGCCCAATCAAAGGCCTCGTTGTCGGCGGCGGATCGGTTCATGGTGCGCAAGTTGTGCACGGTGTTACCACTGGCCACGATCAACACACCTTCCTCACGCAAGGCACGCAATTGTTTGCCTAAGACAAAGTGCTCTGCAGGGGGGCGGTGGGCATCGATGCTCAGTTGCACCACCGGCATATCCGCTGCGGGGAACATGGGCTTCAACACCGACCATGCGCCATGGTCTAAACCCCACTCCTGCAGGTCAATTCCGACAGGCTCGCCGTCAGATGGCTGCTTGAGCCGCAAAGCGGTTTGTGCCACCCACTCAGGGGCGCCAGGGACTGGGTATTGCTGGTCAAACAAGGCTTGCGGAAAGCCACCGAAATCATGAATCGTCTTGGGGCTTGACATGCCCGTCAGCCACCAACCTGACGTGAGCCAGTGGGCAGAAATGCACAAAATTAGCGTTGGTTTGGGCCAGCGCACGCCAAACTCGCGGCCGAGTTGTTGCCATGCTCGGCGAAATGGCGTGTCCTCAATCGCATTCATCGGACTGCCGTGACCGATAAACAAGACAGGCATGCGTTGAGAGGCAAAATTCATAGAGGCTTTCGAACCATTTATCAAATCTAAATTGGGGGGCAGACTCCATTTTCTACCCATAGAGTACTGCTATATTGCAGTGCAACAATTTTTAGACAGAAACTCATGCTTTACCAAATCTTCGAAACACAACGTAGCCTCATGGAGCCGTTCGCTGACTTTGCGCAAGCTGCTTCCAAACTTTACGCCCAATCGAATTCCCCCCTTGCTCAAAACCCCATGGCACAACGCGTGTCTGCCGGCTATGACCTGCTCTATCGCCTGGGTAAAGACTACGAAAAACCACAATTTGGCATCAAGTCTGTCGAAGTCGAAGGCACTGAAGTTGCCATCCACGAACGAATTGAAATTGACAAACCCTTTTGCGAGTTGCGTCGCTTCAAACGTTTCACCGATGACGCACAAACCCTGACCCAACTCAAGGCGCAACCCGTGGTGCTGATCGTGGCTCCCCTGTCGGGTCACTACGCCACTCTGCTGCGCGACACCGTGCGCACCATGTTGAAGGACCACAAGGTCTACATCACCGATTGGAAAAACGCACGCTTGGTGCCTTTAAGCGAAGGTGAATTCCACCTCGATGACTATGTGAACTACGTGCAAGAATTCATCCGTGACTTGCAAGCCAAATATGGCAACTGCCACATCATGAGCGTGTGTCAACCCACCGTACCGGTGCTAGCGGCTGTATCCCTGATGGCGAGTCGTGGGGAAAAAACGCCCATCACCATGACCATGATGGGTGGCCCCATTGATGCCACCAAGTCTCCCACCGCCGTGAACAACTTGGCGATGAACAAGAGCCACAGCTGGTTCGAAAACAATGTCATTTACCGTGTACCAGACAACTTTCCGGGTGCTGGCCGTCGCGTCTACCCTGGCTTCTTGCAGCACACCGGCTTCGTGGCCATGAACCCCGACCGCCACTTGAAGAGCCACTACGACTACTTCAAAGACTTGATCAAGGGCGATAACTCCAGCGTGGACTCGCACCGCGAGTTCTACGACGAGTACAACGCCGTGCTCGACATGGATGCGGACTATTACCTGGAAACCATCAACACCGTGTTCCAAGAGTTCAAATTGGTTCGTGGCACTTGGGACATCAAAAACCCGCAAGGCAAGCTCGAACGCGTGCGTCCACAAGACATCAAAACCACCGCCTTGTTGACCGTGGAGGGTGAGCTTGACGACATCTCTGGCTCTGGTCAAACCGAAGCTGCGCACAAGCTGTGCAGCGGCATCGTGCGCAAAGCCCAGCACCATCTTGAAGTCAAAGGCGCCGGCCATTACGGCATCTTCAGTGGCCGCCGTTGGCGCGACGTGGTGTACCCGCACGTCAAGCGCTTCATCTTGGATCACAACCAAGGCACTGGCCAATCAACCGCCAAGAAAGCTGCGCCGGTGAAAGCAGCGGCCAGAGCTGCCGCTAAAAAAGTCGCTACTGCCAAAAAGTGAGTCTGGTCGAACAGCTCAACAACGCCCTGCCGCAAACGCAATGCACGCGCTGCGGCTACCCTGACTGTCAGCGTTACGCCGAGGCGATTGCTAAAGGCGAAGCTGACATCAACCAGTGCCCGCCCGGCGGTACCGAAGGCGTTGAACGGCTGGCCAAGCTCACCGGCAAGCCAATCACCCAACTGAACCCAGACAACGGCTTAGAAGGTCCGCGCACCATTGCCATCATTGATGAAGCTTGGTGCATCGGCTGCACGCTGTGCATCGCTGTCTGTCCGACCGATGCCATCGTGGGCGCCAACAAGCGCATGCACACCGTTGTCGAAGACTACTGCACAGGCTGCGAGCTGTGCATTCCGGCCTGCCCAGTGGATTGCATCTCACTCGAACCGATTGATGTGAACTTGAGCGGCTGGGCCTCATGGCCGCAAGCTTTGGCAGATATCGCACGACAACGCTACGATGCGCGCACAGCGCGTTTGGCGCGTGAGGCGGCTGAACACGAGCAACGTTTGCAAGCCAAAGCTATCCAAAAACTGGCCGACCTGCCCGCCCACACCAAGGGCACGGAGCAAGCGGGAGAGGTTGACCGCAAGCGCTCGATCATTGAGGCGGCGCTGGCAAAAGCCAAAGCGCGTCAAGCGCCGAAGGCTTGAATTAAATCAACCCGTGGTAAGAGCCGCCATCAAGTTGCAGATTTTGGCCCGAAATAAAACCCGCCTGAGCGCTGCATAAAAAAGCACACGCATCGGCGAACTCGTCAGGCGTGCCAAATCGTTTGGCGGCCACCGTATCGGTGATGCGCTGCCTCGCTTCTTCCATCGAGATGTTGTGCAACTTCATCAACCGCTCCGCCATGAAGGTTTGCCGCGGCGTATCAATTCTCTCGGGCAAGAGGTTGTTGAGGGTGACGTTATCCACCGCGACATCCAGCGACAAGGATTTGCTGAAGGCGGTCAATCCCGTACGCGCAGAAGTTGACAAGGCCATGTGCGGGCGTGGGCTCTTCACCATCGCTGAAGTGATGTTGACGATGCGGCCAAACTGTCGTTCACGCATGCCTGGGACGTATGCACGAATCAACAAAATGGGCGCCAACATATTCGCCTCTAGCGCATGGATCCAAGCGTCATGGTCCCAATCTGCGAGTTGCCCGGGCGCTGGGCCTGCATTGTTGT
>CANGML010000219.1 GCA_947454585.1 Comamonadaceae bacterium | reverse complement strand
TGGCGCGTCAAACTGAGCCTCTCCACCGAGCGCGACCTGTTCACGCGCCTGCGTGAAGAAGCAGAGAAAGTCGCCATCAAAGTGTTTGCCGACAACCTGCGCGACTTGCTGCTGGCGGCACCCGCTGGCCCCCGCGTGGTGATGGGCCTCGACCCCGGCATCCGCACCGGCGTCAAAGTGGCCGTGGTCGATGCCACGGGCAAGCTGGTGGAAACCTCCACCGTGTATCCCCACGAACCGCGCAAAGATTGGGACGGCTCGCTCTACACCTTGGCCAAGCTGGCCGAGAAACACGGCGTGAACCTGATTGCGATTGGCAACGGCACGGCCAGTCGCGAGACCGACAAGCTGGCGGGCGAGCTGATCAAGCTCATGTCAAAGCACGATGTCAGCCAGGTGATCGACAAAGTGGTGGTCAGCGAAGCGGGCGCGTCGGTCTACAGCGCCAGTGAATACGCCAGCAACGAAATGCCCGACGTGGACGTCAGCCTGCGTGGCGCGGCCAGCATTGCGCGCCGCTTGCAAGACCCCTTGGCCGAGCTGGTCAAGATTGACCCCAAATCCATCGGCGTGGGCCAGTACCAACACGATGTGAACCAAAGCGAACTCGCCCGCACCCTTGAAGCCGTGGTGGAAGACTGCGTGAACAAGGTGGGGGTGGACCTCAACACCGCCAGTGTGCCGCTGCTCACCCGCGTGTCGGGCCTCTCGACCACCACCGCCAAAGCTGTGGTGCGTTGGCGCGAGGCCAATGGCGCGTTCGCCAACCGCCAACAGTTGCTCAAGGTCACGGGCCTAGGCGCGAAAACCTTTGAGCAAAGCGCAGGCTTCTTGCGCATCCGAGGCGGCGACAACCCGCTGGACATGACCGCGGTTCATCCCGAAACTTACCCGGTGGTCGAGCGCATCATGGCGCAAACGGGCAAGCCCGTGGCCGAGTTGATGGGCCGTGCCGACATGCTCAAAACCTTGAAGCCCGAGCTGTTTGCCAATGACAGCGTGGGCGTGATCACCGTCAAAGACATCTTGAGCGAACTTGAAAAGCCCGGTCGCGACCCTCGCCCCGACTTCAAAGTAGCCAAGCTGCAAGACGGTGTGGAAGATATCAAAGACCTGAAGGTCGACATGGTGCTCGAAGGCACCGTCAGCAACGTGGCCGCCTTTGGCGCGTTTGTCGATTTGGGTGTGCACCAAGACGGCCTGATTCACGTCAGTCAACTCAGCAACAAGTTCATCACCGATGCGCGCGAGGTGGTGAAGACCGGCGACATCATCAAGGTGAAGGTGCTGGAAGTGGACGTGGCGCGTAAACGCATCAGCCTGACGATGAAGATGGATGGTGCGCCTGCCAAACGCGATGGCCCTCATTCCGCACGTTCAGACAACCGCTTTGAGCACGCGGGCCGTGACAACCGCCAGCGCGGCGGTGGCTACAGCAGTGGCTATACCGCCCCACCACAAGCCCCCGCGGGTTCGGCGATGGCGAGTGCGTTTGCCAAGCTGCAAGGGTTAAAGAAATAAGCAGCGGCGAGAACTGTTTGAGGTGTGATCGTCTTGAAAGCTTTGAACATCTACGCGGGCCCCAAAGCCTTGGCCCACATCGAGGCCCATGGGTTAAAGCCCGAACACATTGACGTGATTCCCGCGGCAGCGGGTGGGCCGAAGGGCTTGATACTGGGGCCACTCGACCGCTTTTTGTTTGGTGAGTGGTTGCCACAAAGCACGCAGCCCATCGACCTCGTTGGCGCGTCCATCGGCGCATGGCGGATGGCAACAGCTTGTTTAGACAACCCGGTACACGCCTTAGAGCAGCTGTCGCACGACTACATCCACCAAGAATACAAAGCCAGCGCAGGGCAAAAGCGCCCCTCAGCCAAGCAGGTGAGTGATGATTTCAGCCAAACACTGCACCACTTTTATGGCGGGCGCATCGGCGAAGTGCTGAACCACCCGCGCTACCGCCTGCATGTGGTGACGTCGCGGGGCAAACATATCTTGCACAAAGAGCACCCGCTGCTCACGCCCTTGGGCTACGCCGGCGCTTATGTTGCCAACGCTGTGCAGCGCAAAGCCATGGGCGCTTGGCTGGAGCGCGTGGTATTTTCTAGCCGCGGTGCGCTACCGTTTGAAACCAGTGACTTTGCTACCCAGCAGATGGTGCTGAACCAGGGCAACTTCATGCCAGCCCTCCAAGCCAGCTGCTCGATACCGTTTGTGCTGCAAGCGGTACACGACATCCCCGATGCACCCAAGGGCGCTTATTGGGATGGCGGCATCACCGACTATCACTTGCACCTCAACTACAAGGGCTTGGTGTTTTACCCCCACTTTCAGCAAGCCGTGGTGCCGGGCTGGCTCGACAAAGCGCTGAAGTGGCGGCACAAAGCCACGCCGTTTTTAGACAACACCATCGTCTTGGCCCCTAACCCCGAGTGGGTCAACACCTTGCCCAACGGCAAACTGCCCGACCGCAGTGACTTTGTGAGCTATGCCTCAGACGTTGAGGGGCGGGTGAATGTCTGGCAAACAGCAATCAGCGCGAGTGAGCAGTTGGCCCAAGAATTTTCAGAGTGGCTGGAGAACCCCAATCCCACCAAAGTACAACGCCTGTCTGCCGCTCACATGGCAGAGTGAAGCATCTCCCGGTATTCCTGCGCCGTCGCCAAACGTGGGTTGGTTTTGTGGCAGTGGTCGGCCATCGCGCCGTCGATGACGTTGTCAAACCATGCTGTCTCCACGCCCATCTCGGCCAAGCCTTTGGGTAAACCCAAACGGGCGTTCATGGCGGTGATGGCTTGGGCAATGGCTTCTGCCGCAGCCGCCGCACCGTGAATCTCCCCCAAGCCCATGGCGTAGGCCATGCGCTCCATGCGCCGATCGCGCTGCACCGATTCAGCCGCAGCATTGAAGCGCACCACGGCGGGCAAAAACATCGCATTCAAGGTGCCGTGGTGCAAGCGCGGGTTCACACCGCCTAAGCTGTGGCTCAAGCTGTGCACGCAGCCCAAACCCTTTTGAAACGCCATGGCGCCTTGCATTGAGGCGCTCATCATGTTCAGGCGTGCCTCGCGGTCTTGGCCATTGCGGGTGGCCTGTTCAATGTGCGTCCAACCCCGCGTCAAACCATCGAGCGCAATCCCATCGGCGGGCGGATTAAACGGCGCCGCCATGAAGGTTTCCATGCAGTGGGCAATCGCGTCCATGCCGGTCGCTGCCGTCAAGGCAGGGGGTAAGCCCATGGTGAGTTCGGGGTCCAGCAGGGCGGCTTTGGGCACCAAGCCCCAGGCGTGAAAGCCCAGCTTGCGGCCATCGTCCACGATCAGGATCGCACCCCGCGCCACTTCACTGCCCGTTCCCGCCGTGGTGGGCACAGCGATGATGGGCGAGACAGCGGGGGTGATTTTGGGCGAGCCACCTTCAATGGTGGCGTAGGTCTTGAGCGGGCCCTCATGCGTGGCCGCGATGGCGGCCCCCTTGGCGCAATCAATCGAGGAGCCGCCGCCCAGTGCAATCAAACCATCGCATTGGTGGGCGTGATACACCGCCACCGCAGCGCGCACGGCTGCCTCGTTGGGGTTGGACGGCGTTTGGTCAAACACGGCCACAGCAAGCCCCTGCAGCGCATCCAGCGCCTTTTGCAAAATGCCCACAGCTTTGACGCCCGCGTCGGTCACG
>CANGML010000218.1 GCA_947454585.1 Comamonadaceae bacterium | reverse complement strand
GGCGATTTCAAAGAAGTCCAAGAAGAACGCCAAGAAGAAGATGAAGATGTTCACCACGATCAAGAAACCCACTCGGCCGCCGGGTAAACCAGTCAGCAAGTGCTCGACCCATTTGGCGCCATCTACGCCTTGGAACACCATCGAGAACACGCGTGAGCCAATCAAAATGAACACCACCATGGCGGTCAGGCGCATGGTGCTGTGCATGGCTTCCCAGATCAGGTCTTTGTCCAAGCGGTTGTGGATGGCCGCCAAAATCAAGGCGCCGACGCAACCCATGGCGCCCGCTTCTGTGGGGGTGGCAATGGCGGTGTTGATGCCGGGCAAGCCACCCATGGAGCCGAGGACCGCAAAGATCAAGAAGGCCGATGGGATGATGCCGCGCAAGCACTTCATCCACAGGTGGAAACCATCCGCGGTGCGTGCCTCTTTGGGAATGCCGGGCACGTGGTCAGGTTTGATCACGCCAAGGGCAAAGGTGTAGAGCGCGAAGATGCCCACTTGCAGCATGGAGGGGCCCCAAGCGCCTTTGTACATGTCGCCCACAGAGCGGCCGAGCTGGTCTGCCATCACCACCAACACGAGTGACGGTGGCACCAACTGGGTGATGGTGCCAGAGGCTGCCAGCACGCCGGTGGCGTAACGCATGTTGTAGCCGTAGCGGATCATCACGGGCAGTGAGATCAAGGCCATGGCAATCACTTGACCGGCCACCGTGCCGGTGATGGCGCCCAAAATGAAGCCGACGATGATCACGGAGTAACCCAAGCCACCTTTGACGGTGCCAAACAGCTGGCCCATCGAATCGAGCATGTCCTCGGCGAGGCCGCACTTTTCAAGAATGGCCCCCATGAAGGTGAAGAAGGGGATGGCCAGCAGCAAGTCGTTGCTGAGGATGCCAAAAATATTCAAGGGCAAGTTGGCCATGAAGCTGGCGGGGAACCAGTCCAAGCTGATGGCCAAAAAGCCACAAGCCAAGCCCAAAAATGACAGCGAGAACGCGACGGGGAAGCCAATCAGCATCGTCAGCACAAGGCCGCCGAACATGATGGGTGCGAAGTTTTCCATTTGCATGATCGTGAGTCCTTATTGCACTGGCTTTTCGTAGTGCGTGTCCATTTCAAACTTGCCTTGCAAGTAAGCCACGCGCTTGATGATTTCGCTCAAGCCTTGCAGGAACATCCAAGCAAAGCCCAAGGGGAGAAGCAACATGGCGGGCCAACGGATGAGGCCACCTGCGTTGCTAGACATTTCGTTGGTCAGAAACATCTTGAGGAAAAGGGGGAAGCTCAACCAAGTCAGGGTGAGCATGACGGGCAACAGGAAAAAGACCAGGCCCATCAAGTCAACATAGACTGGGCCTTTGTCTTTCAGCTTGCCGTAGAACAAGTCCACACGCACATGCTCGTTGAGTTTCAACACCAAGGGCGCACCCAACATGACCGTGGCGGCAAATAAGTACCACTGAATTTCGAGCCACCCGTTAGAACTCACGTCAAAGCCATAGCGAATGAACGCATTGCCAGCCGAAATGAGGGCGGCAGCTAAAACGCCAAACGCAGCAACATGGCCAAATTGCTCACTGATGCGGTCAACGCCTAAGGCAAATTTAAGAAGTTTTGACACTGGGTGCCTCCGTTTTTTTGCTAACCCACGATGGTACCAAGACTAGAACGCGACGAACGGGGGTTGTTTTGAAGTTTTAGGAGGGCCGTTGAAATAAGTTCAACGCTTGGCAGGTGGTTTTTTCTGTCGGCTGAAGGTCCACCAAGGCAGCAGTTGGTTGAGTGATTGAACCTGACCGCTGTCTTGTGCCTGGTAGCCCGGCAGGCCATTGAGCAGGGTGAGCCAAGCAGGGCTTTGCAGTAGCGCGCGCAAGGCCAGTGTGGCAGGTGTGTCGAGGGCGGATTTCAGGCAAACCAAGTGGAATTGTTCTTGCACCAATGGCGCGAACCCGAGGCCGCGCGCAAGCGCGGTGCTTTCAATGCCCAGCCCGACATCACAACGGCCTGAGGCAATGGCCTCTGCCAACGCGGTGTGCGAGGGCTCTTCATCGGGCCAGTTGTTCAGGTCATTCACGCGCCACTGCGATTGCTGCAGCAAATCATCCAACAGCACCCGCGTCCCCGTGCCTGGGCTGCGTTGCACAAAGCGCGCTTGGGTACGCACCACATCGGCCAGGGTGTGGAGTTGTTGGGGGTTGCCCGCTGCCGTGATCAGGCCTTGGGTACGCGTGGCAAAGCCAATGATTTTGTGCAGGCCGGGTTGCAGCAGGTCCCGATAGGCCATGGCGGTGTGTGACTGCGCTGCAGGGTGGCTTTGCGTGTGAAAGCCCGCCAAGGTGCAGCGGCCCTCGTTCAATGCGCGAATCGCATCGACGCTGCCGCAAAACCGCATGTCCAAATGCAGACCATGACCAGCCGCGTGTTCACGCAAGCGGGGCAGGGCATCGTCGTGGCTGGCGTAGAGCGTGAGAACATGGGCATCGGGGTCGAATGCCACGGCAAAGGTCCGCTCCAAGTCGGCGCGCAGGGCCTCGAGTTGCGGGGCTAAGCGGGCTTGCGTCTGACGCTCCGCCCACATCAGCTTGTCGCCAAACTCTGTCAAACGCGCGGACTGGCCTTTTTCCCAAACGATCAACTCGTGGCCGAGCACCTCCTCCCAACGCTTGAGTTCACCCCAGACGTGGCGGTAAGACAACTCGAGCGAGCGCGCAGCGGCAGAGATAGAGCCGTGTTGGGCCACCGCTTGCAGCAAATCCATCAGGGGGTGGCTGAGCAAGGCCTCATCGCCAACGGTGCTGAGGTCTGTTTTATGGCTGAGGGTGTAATGGAGTTTGACGCTATGCACGGCGTTTCATATGGCAGGGTTATCCGTAGCCGACTACGATAACTGAAGTTTTGATTGCTTTATGACGACGTTTGCCGATACCACCCTGACAGCGCTACGCCTGTTGACTGACCTAGATCCCTTGTTGTGGTCCATTGTGGGGCGTTCACTGTGGGTCAGCGTGCTGGCCACCTCCTTGGCATGCGGCCTGGGCCTGGTGTTGGGGGCTTGGCTTGGTGTGGCCCGATTTGCGGGCCGCGATGCCTTGTTGACCGTGCTCAATACCCTGTTGGCCTTGCCCTCGGTGGTGGTGGGGCTGTTGGTCTATTTGCTGTTGTCTCGTACCGGACCTTTGGGCTTTTTGGGGTGGTTGTTCAGCCTGAAGGCGATGGTGCTGGCTCAAGCGTTATTGGTTCTGCCGGTGGTCACGGCGTTGACGCGCCAGTGCGTGGAAGACGCCGAGCGCAACCACGGGGAGCAGCTGCAATCGCTGGGTGCCCAGCCTTGGCTGCGCAGCGTGTTGCTGGCCTGGGACGAGCGCTACGCTTTGCTCACCGTCTTGCTTGCGGCCTTTGGTCGCGCCATTTCAGAAGTGGGTGCGGTGATGGTGGTGGGCGGCAACATCGAAGGATTCACGCGTGTCATGACGACCGCCATCGCCCTCGAAACCAGCAAGGGCGATTTGCCTTTGGCCTTGGCCTTGGGGCTGGTGTTGATGGGCGTGGTCCTGGTGCTCAACGTGGGCATCACTCTGTTGCGACGTTGGCGTCAACGCATCGATGGCTCAGGGGCTGACCCCGTGCAAGGGGTGTTGGTATGAACGCCGTGGTGCAGCTGCAGCAGGTGTCCGTGCAGTTGGGGGCCCAGGT
>CANGML010000217.1 GCA_947454585.1 Comamonadaceae bacterium | reverse complement strand
GGCGGACGCGGCGTGCAAGGCGAGATTCAACTCACCGATGGCATTGCGGGTTTGTTAGCCACAGAAAAAGTGTTGGCGTATGCGTATGAAGGTAAGCGCTTCGACTGCGGCAGCAAAGTGGGCTTCTTGCAAGCCAGCGTGGAGCTGGCCCTAGAACACGCCGAGGTGGGCGCTGAGTTTCGCGACTACCTCAAGCAACTCAAAGTCGCTTAATTCAACGTCTCTTGAGGACGTGCACAAAGTCGCTGCCCTCGGTGGTTTGCGACAGCAGCTCGTTACCCGTTTGTTTGGCAAACGCAGCAAAGTCACGCACCGAGCCGGTGTCCGTGGACACCACTTTGAGAACCTGACCACTGGCCATCGTGGTCAAGGCTTTCTTAGCTTTCAAAATAGGCAGCGGGCAGTTCAGGCCGCGTGTGTCTAGTTCAATGTCAATGTTCATGCAGGAAACACTCCGGTCGACAAATAGCGGTCACCGCGGTCACACACGATGAAGGCGATGGTGGCGTTATCGACCTGTTGCGAAATTTGTTGCGCCACCCAGCAAGCGCCGGCCGCAGAGATGCCCGCAAAGATCCCTTCTTCACGGGCCAAACGACGGCACATGTCTTCGGCATCGTCTTGGCTCACGTAGACCAATTCATCCACGTGACGGGCATCGTAAATTTTGGGCAAGTACGCTTGCGGCCACTTGCGAATGCCCGGAATACGCGAGCCTTCAGAGGGCTGCGCACCAATGATGCGGATGGCGGGGTTCTTTTCTTTCAAGAAACGTGACACCCCGGTGATGGTCCCCGTGGTACCCATGGCGCTGACGAAATGGGTGATGCGTCCTTGGGTTTGCGCCCACAGCTCTGGACCGGTGGTTTCGTAATGAATGCGCGGGTTGTCTTCGTTCGCAAACTGATCCAGCATGCGACCCTTGCCCTCTTTTTCCATGCGCTCGGCCAAATCACGGGCGTATTCCATGCCGCCGCTTTTGGGCGTCAAGATCAGCTCAGCACCAAACGCTTTCATGGTTTGCGCACGCTCGATCGACAAGTCCTCCGGCATGATCAACACCATGCGGTAACCCTTGATGGCAGCGGCCATGGCCAACGCAATGCCAGTGTTGCCGGAGGTGGCTTCAATTAAGGTGTCGCCAGGTTGGATATCGCCGCGTTCTTGCGCACGCTGAATCATGGACAAGGCAGGACGGTCTTTCACAGAGCCCGCGGGGTTGTTGCCTTCGAGCTTACCCAACAGCACGTTGCCGCGCTTGGCGTTGTCGGCCGCAGCGATGCGCTGCAGAGCCACCAGCGGCGTCTTGCCAACGGCGTCTTCAATCGTGGGGTAGTCGTTCTTTGTGGTCATGGTTGTGAAAGGTCATTTTATCGTTCTTGCCTCTTGGACAGATGGTACCTTGCGGCGCAATCTAGGCCCTGATGGGCTCAAGTTTTCGTCGTTCGTGCCGATAAGAGCAATAAGCCAATCCCTCATTTCTCACATGTCTGACGCCACAACTGTCTCCCCACTCCCGACTGCTGCCCCAAATGCAGCCGGGATGGTTGTCGCGCATTCAAATGTTGACGCCTCGTTACACGAGCCAGCCGGAAAGCTCCCAGCTAACACCACCCCCGCCAAATCCAAAAAAACAGAGGAATCACACGACACCAGCCTCAGTTATTCCATCGATCGAGATGCAGGAGCGCTGCGCTTGAAGGTCTCCAACCACAAAGGCGAGACCATTCGTGAGCTGACCTTCACCGACTTCGTCTCAACGATGAAGTCCTCCTCACTCCCCAAAGGTGTGTGGGTTGACGACCGTTCGTGACACAAGTTATTCACCGAACGCGTAATCAGAGAAATATTCCCGACGACATCTGCCAACTTATATTTTGAGAGTTATTCAAGTCAACAATTAGACAGCTGATATTGGGCGAACACGGTAGAGTCTGCTCATCACGCTCGGAGATGTTCTAAGCGATCTCTGAGACACCAACATGATTCTGAAAATTATTGACATCACTCTGCCCATCTTCTTGCTTGCGTTGATCGGATTTTTTTACAGCAAGCGTGTCAACCCAGATTTATCAGGATCAAACAAACTGATCGTTGATGTTGCGCTGCCGATCTTGATATTTGTTTCTTTATCAGCTAAGTCATTCAATCCTGCTTCAGCCCTCACTTTCACAGTCGCATCCGTTGGGTTGATTTTGCTCAGTGGACTGATTGCCTTGCCACTTGCCAAGTTTTCAGGTGCATCACCACAAGCCTTCTTGCCTTGTGTGATGTTCACCAACGTCGGCCCTGTGGGCATTCCTTTGATTGCATTAGCGTATGGCCCAGAAAGCATTGCGTTCTCTGTGGTGTTGCTGGTGATTTCTAATGTGCTGCACTTCACCTTGGGCGCAGGCGTCATGAATGGCAAAGTCGATTGGCGCATGTTTTATGCCAATCCTTTGATTTGGGCCACCGTGCTTGGTGTTTTTAGTTCTGAAATGGGATGGGTGCCGCCCACAGCACTTCAAACATCTTTGACGATGATAGGTAATGTTTTAGTTCCCATGATGTTGATATCTTTGGGCGCAAGACTCGCAGGAAGTCAAATTAAGGATGTCAAAGTGGGCGTCCAATCTAGCATCATGATTTTGATCATTCGACTGGTTGCAACCTTTGTACTTTTGTCATTCATTCCATTGCAAGGGATAGAACGCGGCTCACTGATCTTGTTTGCTTGCTTACCACCCGCAGTTTTCAACTTCATGCTCGCCGATAAATTTCAAATTGAGCCCAACAAGGTGGCTTCGTCTGTCATCGTGGGACATATCTTTAGCTTGGTGTTTTTACCGCTTGGGATTTGGTTGGCTTTCTAATGGCGTTCTAACTAAACAACCAGATAGATGCCGAGGACTAAGGCAGGGTCTAACGCCAGCCCTCAAGCCCGCCCCGCACCACCATGACGCAAGTTTTCTCACCGCAAGCCTGAACGATAAAAAAGTTGTGTCATAATCTCGCTCTTCTCTCCCGTGCCCGGGTGGTGAAATTGGTAGACGCAGGGGACTCAAAATCCCCCGCCGCGAGGCGTGCCGGTTCGATTCCGGCCCCGGGCACCATCGGTATCTCCTACCGTCCTGACTCGATAGCGCGCCATTAAATCTATGAATGACGACGACTTTTCCGGCTTAGTCAGAAGTGGCGCCAAACACAGTGTCTCTGTCTCTGAGCGCACTGGCAATGCCAAGACCCCAAAAAATATCGTCACTTCTCACGAAGAAGAAACCAAGGCGCGTCAGTTAGCTTTTGAAGCACAAGAATTAGCTTCGCAAGGGGCAGAGAAAGGGTTGGCCGCTGCACTGAGCCAAGCTGAATCAGAAGCTGCGTCTGAGACCGGTGCTGAGAAGAACATCCAGCAAGTAAGCACTGATTCGCTGGACAAAAATCGCCAAGCTATCCCCACCACCGATGCGGCCAAAGCCAAAGTTCAAACGGTCGGCTCGGACAAACTGCAAGACAACCTTCAGCGCTTGAGCAGCGATCAAGGATCACCACCCAACCGACAGAGCATCACAGGTGACAAGGCCTTGGAGGCCAACCGTCAAGGCATTCCTAGTGACACGCTGGCAGCGAACCAACAAAGCCTCGCCAACGACACCTCTGAAGCCAATCGCCAAACGATGGCGACAAGTGCGAACACGCCCAACCTGCAAAACATCCCCACTGATGGCGTTGCG